>JAFDIG010000072.1 GCA_019308145.1 Deltaproteobacteria bacterium
CAATTGAAAAAAAGGGTAAGGTATTAAAGGTAAGAAGAAATGAGGTAATAATAGAATATAATGGCAAGAAAGAAGTGTTGAAACTTGAATTCAAACAAAAAAGAAAGAACCTGCCAAGATTTAAAAGAAGAATTAGGAGAAGTTATAATAGGGGTATCCATAATGTTTCAAAAAATAGTTGGGTTCTCTCAGAAAAAGAGGTAGATTTAGCATTTAGGGATTTCAATAGGTTAATGACTCAAATAAGGGTTGTTCCAAATTTTGATAATAATAGATCGAATGGTTATCGTGTAATCGCTATTAAGCCTAACTCTATATTTGCAAAGCTTGGCTTAAGACCAGGCGATGTGATTCAAAGAATAAATGGATTGGAGATAACAACGCCAGAAAAAGCATTTGAAGCATATCATCAACTAAGAAATGAAAAAGATCTTGAACTTGATTTGATCAGAAGAGGTAGGAAATTAACATTTAATTATCAAATTCGATAAAAATTATTAATCTTTAAATAAAAAATTTTCTTGGTAATACTATATGAATAATACAAGAAATGATAAGCTTTGGAGAAAATTCATGATAAAAAAAATAATTTTCATCTCTTTATTTTTCCTTTTTTCTCTTTCTATTTCTCCTTTAGTAGCCCAAGAGAGAAGGATAGTCTCCATTGATTTTAATCAAGTTGATATCAATGTTGTAATAAAGTTTTTTAGCGATGTTACAGGGAAAAATTTCATAATTGATCCGAGGGTAAAAGGAAAAATAACCGTTGTTTCAACTACACCAATAACCGTTGATGAAGCATATCAAGTCTTTCTTTCCATCCTTGAGGTAAATGGATTTTCTGCCATCCCAAGCGGCAAGGTGGTAAAGATTATTCCTGCTCAAGAGGCGAAAGCAAAAGGTGTGCCCATGCTTAGAGAAGGGGCAAAGGCTTTGTCTGTTGATCAGATGATAACACAGGTAATACATCTAAAATATTCTAATCCAGATGATTTGATAAATATTATAAAACCTCTTTTATCTAAAGAGAGTTCTATTGTAGCTTATCGGCCTGCAAATGATTTGATAATTACTGACTGGGGTACAAATCTCTCAAAGATCCAAAGGATAATTAACCAAATAGATGTTATGGGGGCAAGAGAAGAGATCAAGGTTATCCCATTAAAATATGCAAATGCTAAAGAGCTTTCAAAACAGCTAAAGGATCTTTATAAGGAAGAGAAGAAAAAAAGATATGTACATCGGATAAGAAAGGTAGAAGAGGTAACAAAACATGCTCCTTTGAGGATTGTACCTGATGAAAGGATTAATTCTTTGGTTCTTGTAGGAAACAGAGATGATATCATGATGATGGAAAAGGCGATAGAAAAACTTGATATCCCTGCTCCTATTGGAAAAGGAAAGATACATGTATATTATCTTAAAAATGCAGATGCAGAAGAGATAGCTAAGGTTCTAAAGGAACTTACTACTATTGCAAAAAAGAGCAAAAAAGAAAAAAAAGAGATAGAACTTAGAGGAGAGGTAATCATTACAGCTGATAAAGCTACAAATTCATTGGTTATCACCGCATCTCCTCAGGATTATCATATATTAGAAAGAGTAATAAAAAAGCTTGACATAAAGAGACCTCAGGTCTTTGTTGAAGCAGCAATCATTGAGATAAGTATGGACAAGTTAAGGGAGCTTGGAGTCGATTGGTTTGCTGGTGGAAAGGTAGGAAATAGTGCTATTTTTGGTAGTTCTGGTACAACTAACACCCTTTATCCGATACTTACTGGTTTAGGAGAAGGTAGTCTTCCTGCTGCACTTGCAACAGGCTTGGTTTTTGGTATCTTGGGGGATACATTTGAGTTCGGGGGATTACAATTTCCATCTCTTGGAGCACTTCTTCTTGCGATGAAAAAGGATTCAAAAGTAAATATTCTCTCCACCCCTCATCTTTTAACAACTGATAATGAAGAAGCAGAGATTGTTGTTGCTAATAATATTCCAATCATTACACAGAAACTTGTAAGTGGTGAGAGCTCAACCCTTAATCAATCATTTTCAATAGAGAGGAAGGATGTAGGTATTACTTTGAGGATTACTCCGCAGATAACTGAAGGAAATTTTGTAAAGCTAAATATCTATCAAGAGGTCTCTGGTTTGCTAACTGATTCCAGCACATCTCAAAGTGATATTGGGCCTACATATACAAAGCGGTCTGCTAAGACAACTGTAGTAGTTAAAAATAATAAAACCGTAATCATTGGTGGACTTATCAAAGATAATACAACTCATTCTGTAGTCAAGATTCCATTTTTAGGAGATATACCTCTTTTAGGTAGATTATTTAGATATGACTCTGACAAGGGAGAGAAGACAAATCTTGTCATTTTCCTTACTCCCCATATCATCCGTGAATCAAAGGATTTAGAAGATATATCAAAAAAGAGAGAAAAAGAGATGATAGAGCTTAGGAAAAGGGAGTTAAAAAAAGAAAAAAAGAAGAGATTTGATTTTTTAGACTCAGATGAAGGAGATTTTTGAAATAATAGATGGCAAAAGTAATTGGCATATGTAATCAAAAAGGAGGTGTTGGAAAAACTGTTTCTGCCATAAATATTTCATCCTTTATGGCATATTTTAAGTATAAGGTTTTGCTTATTGATATGGACCCTCAAGGTCAAAGTGGGGCAGGTCTTGGAATAGGAGAAGAGGGGATAGAAAAAAGTTCACATAATATTTTGATGAATCCTTTTGAGAAAAAAAATGGGCTGATTATACATATTAACCCTTTTTTTGATCTAATTCCTGCTGATATAGATTTAGCGGCTACTGAAACAGAACTTTTATTAGAGAAAGATAAACAATTTAAGCTTAAAAATTTTATTAATACTGTTAAAGAGAGTTATAATTATATAATTATTGATACTCCTCCATCCTTAGGTCTTCTTACATTAAATACTATATTTGCAAGTGATATCTTGATAATACCATTGCCTGTTTCCTCTTTCGCATTTATGAGTGCAAAAAAGATGTTAGAGGTTTTAGAAATAATGCATGAAGAATATGGTATATCCAATAAGATATATATATTTTTAACTTTTTACGAAAATAAGATCAAAGAGGCTAAAAGATTAAAGGATAAAGCTCTTAAAGATTTTAAGGGAAAACTTTTAAATACTATTATACATAAAAATACAAAATTAAATGAGGCAACAGCAAAGGGGTTGCCGATCGTTGAATTTGATAAAAGATCAAGAGGATTTAGAGATTATAAGGCTTTAGCCTTAGAGATAGAAAAGATATTAAATAGGGGATAATCTTGAACTCATTAAAAGAGAAAACAAAAGAGGTCTTAAAAAAGATATTAGGTCCTCCATCAACTCAGAAAAAAGAAAGAGATAAAGATCTCTCTTTTGCTTCATCATACGAAACTTCATATTCAGAACTAATTTCAAAACCAATAGGTTTTATACTTATAAAGATGGGTTTAGCAATTGATAAAGATATAGAAGAAGCGCTTATAATCCAGCAGGAAAAAGGTGGGAAGATAGGAGAGATACTCATAAAGCAAGGTATAATAAAAGAAGAAGAGCTATCTTTTGCTCTTGCAATTCAATTCGGTTTGCCATTTTCTAAAAAACTTGATCAAAGGGATATAGACCCAAAACTTATTGATAAAATCCCTATACATTTTGCAAAACAATATCAGATCCTCCCTTTAAGAGAAGTTGATGACCATATTATTGTTGCAATATCAAACCCTATAAATATTTTTCCTCTTGATGATTTAACACTGCTTTTTAACCAGCCAGTTTATCCTATAGTTTTTCCTTCTTATATAATACTTTCAGCTATAAACCGTTTATAT
This sequence comes from Deltaproteobacteria bacterium, assembly GCA_019308145.1. Taxonomy (GTDB): domain Bacteria; phylum Desulfobacterota; class JAFDIG01; order JAFDIG01; family JAFDIG01; genus JAFDIG01. The sequence continues at coordinate 3,860 of JAFDIG010000072.1, forward strand.
GATGATAAAAGCAGTTCAACAGCAGAGCAGATCATAGAAGATATGAGCATAGAAAACCTTGATCAGATTGCTGAAGAGCTTGAAGAGCCAAAGGATCTTTTAGATATATCTGATGAAGCACCAATTATAAGATTGGTTAACTCCATGCTTTTCCAGGCAGTAAAAAGAAGAGCTAGTGATATACATATTGAACCATTTGAAAGAGAGTTGGTTGTTAGATATAGAATAGATGGGATTTTGTATAATGTGCTTACTCCTCCAAAAAGGGTTCAAAACAGCATTATTTCTCGGGTAAAGATCATGGCTGGTATGGATATCGCGGAAAGAAGGTTGCCTCAAGATGGACGTATAAGGGTAAAGATTGCTGGCAGGGATATAGATATCAGGGTTTCAGTAATCCCAACAACTCATGGAGAACGGGTGGTTATGAGGCTTCTTGATAAAACCAGCCTGATGTTGGATCTTGATGATATTGGCTTAAGTGGTGAAAAACTTGAGCTTTTTAGCAAGATTATCACCCGAAGTAATGGGATCATATTGGTTACAGGACCAACAGGAAGTGGGAAGACCACAACCTTATATGCAGCTTTAAACAGGATAAATTTTCCTGATAAGAATATAATTACAGTAGAAGACCCTATTGAATACCAGATCAAAGGTATAGGGCAAATGCAGGTAAATCCTAAGATAAACCTAACCTTTGCTTCAGGGCTTAGATCTATTTTGAGACAAGATCCTGATGTTATCATGGTAGGTGAGATAAGGGATACTGAGACCGCTGAGATAGCTATACAAGCATCGCTTACAGGACATCTTGTTTTCTCTACCCTCCATACAAATGATGCAGCTGGTGCTGTAACCAGATTACTTGATATGGGTATTGAGCCATTCCTTGTTTCTTCATCAGTTTGTGGGATCTTAGCACAAAGACTTGTAAGGGTTTTATGCGATAATTGTCGTATCCCATATAATCCTTCAAAAGAAGAGTTGACTGAACTTGGGTTAAACTATCGTATATTAGGGGAAAAGGTTTTTTTTAAGAGTAATGGTTGCTCAAAATGTATGGGTACTGGTTTTAAAGGAAGAACAGGTATATTTGAACTCTTTGTTGTTGATGATGAGATTCAGCCCCTTATAATGCAGAAGGCTGATTCAAATATATTAAAAAAGGTTGCGATTAAAAATGGTATGACCACCTTAAAGCAAGATGGAGCTGAAAAGGTTATACAAGGAATTACAACGGTTGAAGAGGTTCTAAGGGTTACTCAGGAGGAGTATCATGGCTCTATATGAATATGAAGGCCTTGACTCAAGAGGAAAAGAGATCCATGGTATCATAGATGCTGATAGCCCATCTTCTGCAAAGAGAAAGCTGAAAAAGGATGGTATCTATACTATAACCATTACGCAGGGAGAAGAGAAGGATAAAGCAAAAAAAGAGTTATTCACATTAGAAAGACTTACCCGCAGGATAAAGAGGGAGGATGTTGTTGTTCTTACCAGACAGATGGCTACTCTTATCTCTGCTGGGCTCCCTGTTGTTGAATCTTTAGAAGCATTGATAGAGCAAACAGAGAATGCAAGATTAAAAAGGGTTTTAAGAGGGGTAAAGGAAAAGGTAAATGAAGGATTGAGTTTGGCTCAGTCTTTAGCAGAATACCCAAAGGTTTTTCCTACACTTTATATAAATATGATAAAGGCTGGCGAGCAAAGCGGAACGCTTGAGCTCACTTTAAAGAGGCTCTCAAACTATTTGGAAAAACAGCTATGGCTTAAAAATCGGATAATGGCAGCACTTGCATATCCGATGGTAATGACCTTAGTAGGAATATTTGTGCTCTCTTTCCTTATAACCTATGTTATCCCAAAGGTATCAAGAATATTTGAACAGATTCACCAAGAGCTTCCTCTTCCAACAAAAATACTTATTACAATTAGTGATCTTTTTAAAAATAATATTATATTAATTATTATATTATCTATTATCACTATTTTTATAATAAAAAAAGGGATATCAACCGATAAAGGAGAATTGGTGTACCATAAATTTATTCTACGTCTCCCTATTTTTGGCAAACTTTTCAGGATGGTTGCTTCATCCCGTTTTGCAGGAACCCTTTCTACTTTGTTGGGAAGTGGTATCCCAATGTTAAAGGCAATGGATATTGTCACAGATGTTGTTGGTAACAGAATAATGGCGGATGCTATAAAAAAGGCTAAAGAGAGCATAAGAGAAGGGGAATCGATCGCAGAGCCTTTAAGAAGAAGCAATCAATATCCAGCGCTTCTTACTCATATGATAGCCATAGGAGAAAAAACAGGTGAGCTTGAGTCAATGTTAAACAAGATATCTGAGCAAAAATAACAGCCATGCTATCTATTTTAGAACCTGTTATAATCGTGATAATGGGTATAATCATCGGTTTTATTGTGCTTTCAATTCTTTTACCAATATTTGAAATGAATCAGTTGCCTACCTAAGGAGGTTAATAATCTATGTCTTTTTTTAGCTCAAAGAAAGGTTTTACATTAATAGAGCTTATGGTAGTGATTGTAATTCTTGGTATCCTTGCTACCATTATTGTTCCGAAGGTATTAAAAAGGCCAGAAGAGGCAAGACGTACAAAAGCAATGCTTGATATAAGAACCATAGAGGGTGCTTTGGCGAGGTTTCATCTTGACAATGGCTTTTATCCTTCTACTGAACAAGGTCTTGAAGCTTTGGTGAAAAAGCCAGAGATAGGTAAAATCCCTAAAAAATATCAGGAAGGTGGATATTTAGATAGAGTTCCTCTTGATCCATGGGGACATCCTTATGTCTACATATGCCCAGGTCTACATGGAGATTATGATCTCAAATCTTATGGTGCAGATGGTGAAGAAGGTGGCGAAGGAGAAAATAAAGATATTGAAAACTGGAATATTAAATAGATCTTCTGGTTTTACCTTAATTGAACTTGCAATTGTAATTATGATTTTGGGAATAATTTTATCGATTGCTGCTCCTAAGCTACCTAAACCAGAAATATTAAGGATAAAATCAGAGATTAGAGAGCTAAAAGCTCTTATTACACTCCTTTATGATGAGGCACTGATTAAGAAGAATTTTTATAGGCTGAATTATGATATATCAAATGGAAGATATTGGGTAACCATTTTACAAAAGAACAAAGAGTATGTAAAAGATACAAATATTCTTAAAAGAGAAAAGGAATTGCCTTCTAATTTAAAATTTGAAGATATCATAACCACTCATGCAGGGAAAAAAATGGAAGGTATTACCTTTTCTCAATTCTTTCCTTCTGGATTTGTTGAAGAGACTTTTATCCATTTAAAGAGTTCTAAAGGAAAATATTTGACCTTGCATATATTACCCTTAACTGGTGAGGTGAAAAGTTACGAGGGATATAAGGAAGAGAGAGCAGAAAATATTTATTAGCCCATCTGGTTTTACCTTTGTCGAAATACTGGTAGCATTAGCTATAGTTGCTACACTCTTTATCGTTACCCTATATTCTCATAATTTATCACTTTTGAGGTATCAATTTAGTGAGGATTATTTAAGAGCTATCTCTTTAGCAGAGTTAAAGATATCAGAGATAGAGCTTAATGGTTTTCCTCCTATAGGTAGGGAAGAAGGAGTTTTTAAAGATTTTCCAAGATTTAGATGGGTAAAGAATGTATCAGAAACACTTTTTACTGATATAAGAAAGGTGGATATAACCATCATTTGGAAACAAGGAAATAAGGTACAAGAATATAGCCTTACCACTTATTTGGGAAGAGGTGCCTAATTTGCATGTAAAGGGAAAAACCAATTATTTTGCACTTCTTTTTCTTTTGCAAGCATTAAGATCTTTTAAAAATTTTTTTAAGGTATATCAATGAACAAAAGAGATGGTTTTACATTACTTGAAACCCTTATATCTATATCTCTTTTGGCTATTGTTTTAATTGCAGTTTATACTGCCCTTATTTCTGGTTCAAGAGGATACCAAAGGGTTGAAGAGGGCTGGCATATTTATCATACAGGATATTCTATCCTTGATATGTTGAGAAAAGAAGTTTTATCGATTGATAAAAATATCAAGGGAATAAAAAGGAATGTAGAAGGTAAGAGGATGGATGAGATAGATTTTATTGGTTTTTGCCATAATCACTGGATTGGAAAAGCATTAGAAGGAGATGCATCAGAGATTGGATATTTTGTAAAAGAGAATGAAGAAGGGGGATATTCTCTCTTTCATAGGGATGACTTTGTTATTGACGAGGATTTAACAAAAGGTGGAAGGATATTTTTGCTTTCAGACAAGGTAGATGAGTTTAAAATTAGCTATTATTATAATAAAAATTGGTATGAAACCTGGCCTCCTTTAGGGAAATCTTATCTTCCAGAGGCTATTGAAGTTGAGCTAACATTGCTTGATTCAAAAGAAAAGGAAGTAAAATTCAGCACTCTTATCCCTTTAAAAAGATGAACTCCTTAAAAAACAACAAAGGAATAGCATTAGTTATTACTTTGCTTGTGGTAGCATTACTTGTTACCATGGTTGTTGAGATGAATTATATATCAAGGATAGGGCTTGCGTTAGCTGAAAATAGAGGAAATTTAAAAAAGGCATTTTGGCTTGCAAAATCAGGTATTGCTGTTGGGAAAATGCTCCTTAAACAGGATAAATTTGAAAGCATTGTGGATGATCTCAATGAAGCATGGGCATTTCCATTCCCACCAACACCAATTGGGGACGGGGTGGTAAAGCTTTCCATAACAGATGAGGAGAGAAAAATAAATATAAATGAGATGGTTCGTGATGGGAAATGGCTAAATACAAGAATGGTTGATATGGTAAAAAGACTTTTTTTAAGCTTTGATTTAGATGAAAACCTAATAGATGGTATTATCGACTGGTTAGATTCAGATGATAACCCAAGAGCAAATGGTGCAGAAAACAGCTATTACAATTCTTTAGATCCCCCATATAATTGTAAAAATGGTCAGATGAATTCAATTAGTGAACTTAAGATGATCTATGGGATTACACCAGAGATATTTAGTAAAATAGCTCCTTATCTAACAGTAAAGAGCTCTGGCAAGATAAATATCAATACTGCATCACTTACAGTTTTAACCTGCCTTCATAATGAGATTAGTGAAGGGGTAGCTGAGGAGATCATAAGGTTTAGAGAAAAGAGTCCTTTTGAGGCATTATCAGATTTAAAGAAAGTTCCTGGGATCACCGAAAATATATATACAAAGATAGTGGATCTAATTGATATAGAAAGTGAATATTTCACTATACATTCAACTGGAAAAGTGGTAGATGCAATATCAGAGATCACAACTATAGGTAAAAGAAAAGATGGATATTGGGAGACAGTATATTACAGAGTAGATTAAAAATTCTAAAAGATTTTATCTATATAAAGAAATAAGATATGGAAAAGTTACTTGATAAAATCAGAAGAAAGCTTAAACAGAGAAATCGTGTTGTTTTAAATGATTCTAATCTTTCTCGTGCAGCAGTTGTTGTGCCTCTTTTTGAAAAAGATAGCCAGTGTCATATACTTTTAACAAAAAGAACAATGAAGGTAAAGCACCATAAAGGTGAAGTATCCTTTCCTGGCGGAATGGCTGACGATGATGATAAAAATCTAAAAAAGACAGCTTTAAGGGAGCTTTATGAAGAGGTTGGTATAAAAGAGGAAGATATTGATATCCTTGGGGTTCTTGATGACATTGTAACTATGAGCGATTTTATTGTAACTCCATTTGTTGGATATTTCCCTTATCCGTATCCATTTAAAATTTCTAAAGATGAAGTTGATGAGTTGATAGAGTTACCATTATCTGTGCTTTTAGATAAAGATAAGTTGACAAAAAAGATGATGGGATATCGATCAAAGGTTGGCCTTGTTTATATCTATGAATATAATAACCATCAAATATGGGGCGCTACTGCAAAGATATTAAAGCAGTTCATAGATTTAATATATTGTAAACTTTCTTAAATTAAGTTGTTTTTAAGCACAGATTTTTTCAGACTAACAAAGAGAGAGTGAATTAATTATATAATCACCACCTTTTTTATTACTTTTACCACCTCATCAGGATCATCTATAATTTGTATGATTTCTAAATCCTTTTCTGATATCATCCCTTTTTTTAAGACAACATTTTTCATCCAATCTATAAACCCTCCCCAATAGCTTTTATCAACAAGTATCACAGGAAAAGGCTTTATTTTCTTTGTTTGTATCAATGTTACTGCTTCAGAAAGTTCATCCAGTGTACCAAATCCTCCTGGCATGATCACATATGCCATACCATATCTTATAAACATCACCTTTCTAACAAAGAAATAATGAAACCTTATCTTAATATTACTATATTCATTTGCTTTTTGTTCAAGAGGTAATTCAATATGAAGTCCAACTGATTCACCACCTGCATCAGCTGCACCCTTATTTGCTGCTTCCATTATACCAGGTCCTCCACCTGTAATTATGGAAAAACCTTCCTTAGCAAGTTTGTAAGCAATTTGATATGCTTTTTGATAGTGAGAATCCTCTGGTTTTGCTCTTGATGATCCAAATATGGTTACAGCTGGTTTGACTTTATCAAGACGATCAAAGCCTTCAACAAATTCACCCATGATCCTGAAAAGTTTCCATGCATTTCTCACACTAAGATCATCTATTATATACTGATTCTCCATTATCCCTCCTTTAAAGAAATTTAATTGATATATTTAAAAAAGATTAGGGGCAAATATGAATTGCCCCTTTATTTAATGTACTATGTCGAAACCTAACTTACATAACTTTATTTAGTAACCGTTAAAAGAACCTCTTTCGCATAAGATCTTTGCTCTGGTTTATAATATTCATAAACAGTTGAGATAGGGCTTTTTGCTTTTACTGGATATTTTGCTTTAAGCCTTAATGTAAGTTCTATTCTCTTTTTGGCTTTTATCTCTCTTAAATAGATAATGACCTGCCTACCTGTTTTTGAATATCTCTCTATCTTTTTATTCTTTACCATTGCTTTTAGATCGTCATCAATGACTAAAAATCCAGGTGGAATCCCTAAATCAATAATAACCATCTTTACGTCTCTTTTCAGTCTATTTTCTATCTTTACATTCTCTTTTATTATATCATCTTTTTTAAGATTTGTTCTATCAAAATCTATTTGAATGACAAGAGGAGGCACTTTTTTTCTAACCAGCCTATGTGGAATATAATATCTTCCAATAATTTGATAATATAGGTTTCCTTCCCCTTTAAATATGAGCTCAATCTTATTTTTTCCCTTCTTGGTAAATGGCTTCATATCAATAATATGCACAATCTCAGCCTCTTCAGCTTCTAATTTAATTGTACTTGCTTTTTTATTATTTATCTTTGCAATTATTATCCCTTTTATTTTTTCTTTTCCTTCCTCTATTGAGGAGAGAAGCGCTTTAAGTGCTTGAACTGTGGCTTGGGTTGAATACCATGTGCCATTAGGATCTTTATTTTTTATTATGAAATTAATTATTTTTGTAATAATATTGGGATATCCCCCATATTTTAAAATGGCTTGAGCTGCAATTGCTGTTGTTTCTATTCTCCCAGAAATTCCTCTTCCATATGTCGCTGTCCCTCCTTTTAATTTCCAATAAACCATTCCTTTTTTTTCAATACGATTAGATATAAGCATATCAATAACCTTTTTTGTATCAGGCGAATCAGGATACGTATTCACAAAGGCATTTGTGATTAAAGCAAGGGTATAGTTATCCTTAATATCTTTTAGATGATCTTTTATGTAATTTATACCTTTTGCTAATTCAGGGCCTTTATACTTGGTATAGCTAAGCGCCCATATAATATATGCCGTAGTTCTTAATCTATCCTTTGTAAATTTATTTATAGCACCTTCCCTTATACCTTTTGCAACAGGGGAGAAACTACCATCTTTTTCCTGTTTTTTTAGTAACCATTTTTGTGTCCGAGTGATAATCTCTTCATCTATATCATAAACCTTTGACATATCATAGAATTCCATTAACCCATATGCTGTTAGGATTGGATGAGCTGGTGCTCTCCCAAACCATTCAAAACCACCGCCAGGGACTTCAAAGCTTAAAAGCCTTTGATAACCTAAATTTATATATCCTTTTGCTTTCATCTCTATTTCAGGGGTGATCTTTTTTGTCGTAATCATGTAAGAAAGGGCAAGGATATTTGGATATGTAACAGATGATGTCTGTTCAAAGCAGCCAAATGGCATTCTTAAAAGCTTATCCATACCTTCTACAACTTGAGAAAAGATGCCTGGATATATTCTTACAAAGATTTTGCTTGCATCGGATATAGCCATATTTGGTATAGCAATATTTTCTATTATCCTTCTCTTTAATCTTCCTGAACGGACCACTTCTATTTTTTTCCCGTCAGGGACTACTTTTATCGCTCTTTTTATTCCGTCTGATATCCTATCGCCAATCGCAGTAACAGTAAGATTAAAAAGCCCAATCTTTTTTGCTTTTATTGTAAAATATATGCTTGTAACCTCATTTGGTTTTAACTTTATCTCTTTTATTGGTTTATCCTTTAGTACAAACCAATCCTCTTTTTTTATCTCAAGCCTTACTTTTTGTGGCTTTTTTAGGTAGTTGTATATAGCAATAGGTATTGATATCTCATCATTTTGGATAAGTTCTAAAGGGAGATCTATATCTATAAAAAAATCTTGAAAAACCCTCAATTGGTATGATGTTGAACCTAAAAGACCATCAGCTGAATTAGCAAGTGTTGATAATCTCCAGGTAGTTATTGAATCTGCCATATTAAGGGTTAGAGAAGCTTTTCCCATTTCATTTGTAACAATTAAGGGGTTATAATAAAGGGTTTCAGGAAAATATTCCCTTATCTTTACCTTTTTCCCTTTTCCTGCCTCTTTCTCTTCTTTAACCCCTTCTACACTCATGCTCAAAAGATTTCTTCCCTCTAAATGTGGGGCTGGCACAATCTTTTTTAGCATCATTCTGCCAAAAGGCCATCTTCTTCCTTTTACCAAGTATATATAAGGAGAAATGATTATATCATCTGCGGTTTTCATTGTTTTATCAGGACCAGGAGAGACAAATTGGAGGTTTTTGTATTGTAGCATAATCCTATCCCATTTCCCTTTTATATGAAAAGGGTTTCCAAAAGGGTCTATTATATCTTTTGGAGTTAAGAATTCTTCTTCAACAAGGAACTTTAATGTTACAGGGTGATTACTTTCCCAATTAATTGTTGGGAATGAAAGCTTTCCCTTTTTCTTAATTTCAGAATAAAAACGTAAAAGAGCTTTATGCATCCTCAATATCTTTCCTTTTAGCCTTTTTACCATCAAATTTTCATAACTTTTACCTTTCTCCTCCATAATATATGTATTTGTGATCATCATATCTTCTTTTGTTTTTAAAGAGGAAAAAAGAATTCTTGATATTTTTTCTTTATCTATCACTTTTGGCATTGATGGGCTTAAAATATTATCCAGTGAAAAGCCATGGATTTCAAACCTTGGCTTTGCTATCTCTTTTTCTAAAAGAAAATAGATCCTCTCCATACCAGGCTGCATTTCAGAAAGAGCAAAAACTGCTTCATCAACAATAGAAACACCTAATGCAGCAACCTTTGCTTTTCCCTTTTCATCAGTTACAAGAAATCTTATAGATGCAGGTCCTCCTGGGCGGTAAACATCCTTGTTGGGCTTTATAGATATCTTAAGATTTGAGGCTGGCTTAACCATGATGACCCGACTGTCTTTAATGATATTGCCATTTCTTGTTAATATATAGCCATTTAAAATGAGCATTCCTTTGGCCTCTAACGGAAGGGTAGTAGAGTAAGTTGCTTTTCCATTGACAATAGGAAACGCATAAGTTAATAAGGTTTGACTGTTCTTTATCAGATCAAGATAGGCTGTACCAACCTTCTTTGTAGTTAAAATTTCAATATCTAATCTATCCCCCACGGTTGCTATCACCTTGTTTGTCCGAAGAATTAATGCCTCTTCCATTTTTTGTTTTATCTTTAATTTCTTTACAAGAAAAAACCTTGAACCTTTTTCATCCTTACCATCTATCTTAAGCTTAATACTATTTCCCTTTGGGACAATCTTAATAGTTGCAAATCCTGTTTCATCTGTTTCAATTAATTTATCAGGAAAAATTTTGCCCTTTTTGGTTAAAAAGGATATCATAAACCTTGTTTTAGCAGGAATGCCGTCTGGATAGGTTGTAAGTATATAGATTCTGTTTTCTATATTAGGTATAAGGATACCAGCTTCTGGAATGGCATTAAAATATATAATATTAGAAACAACAGGGATTTTTTTGGATAATTTCTCTGTATGTCCTGCTTTATCTGTTACCCTTATATCTACAAGGATAAATGCCTTCCCTTTTTCAAAAGGTTGCCCCGTGAAATATTCTGGGAGTCTTTGGCTAAATTCAAATAATCCATCTTTATTGGTTTTTGCTGTTATTTTAGCGAACTTTCTAAATTTAACATCAAAGGTTAAGAGTTCTATTTTTATTTTTCCATTTGTTACTGGTTTCCCAAATATATATTCTGCCTTTATTTTTGCATTTAATATTTCTGATGGCTGATAATAATTCTTGTCTGTTGAAAACTCGATTTTGAATTTAGGAAGCTTATACCTTTTTACGGTTATTGTCTTTTTCTGTTCAACCCTACCGACCTTTGCTTTTACAGAGTATCGTCCTAAATTGAGCTCTTCTGCAAGGATAAAATCAGCAAAAAATATCCCAAATTTATTTAGCCTTCCTTTTTTTAAAAATACCCTGTTTCCTTTTGAATCAGTAATCTCTATTTGGGCAGCACGCTCTTTTACAGGGGAAAAGATTGCTTTATCTATTGCAAGCATCCTAATATGGATTGTTTGGCCAGGTTGATATATAGGTTTATCTGTAGAAAGAAGTATCTTAATACCCTCTTTAA
>JAFDIG010000073.1 GCA_019308145.1 Deltaproteobacteria bacterium
AGTAATAATTGCAATAGTAGAATAACATATTTCAGCCTCTCTTGCTAATTTTGCTTCGGGCATGTTTGTCATCCCAATTACGTCCAGTCCCCACATTCTATAAATATTACTTTCGGCCCTTGTTGAAAACTGTGGCCCTTCCATACAAAGATAAGTTCCTTTAGGATGAATTGTAACATCAACAGCCTTTTTACCTGCTTCTAACAGAAGTTTATTAAGAACTGGGCAGGTTGGATCAGCCATTGAAACATGAGCTACAATCCCATCTGTGAAAAATGTAGAAATTCTTCCCCTTGTCCTATCAACATATTGGTTAACAATTAAGATCTCCCCTGGCATTATATCTTCTTTTAATGAACCTACGGCACTCACCCCTATTATCCATTCTACACCTAACTGTTTCATCCCATAAATATTTGCACGAGAATTTATCTCTGATGGTGATATTGTATGTTCACGGCCATGTCTTGGAAGGAAAACCATTTTAACACCATTTAGCTCTCCTACAATAAATAGATCTGAAGGATCTCCAAAAGGTGTCTCTATCTTTACCTCTTTAATATTTGATAGCCCTTCCATTTCATATAATCCTACACCACCTATTACTCCAACACATTTATTATTCATATAAAAAACCTCCTATACTTGCTTGTTTTAATTACTCCATGGTTACTTTTAGCTAATTATTGTAATGAGACTGCCAATTGACCACATGCCCCTTTTATATCCTTACCTCGTGATTGCCTGATTAGGGTGGTGAAATTTTTGGAGATAAGGAGTTTTTGGAAATTATAAATAGTTTTATCATCTGGCTTAAAAAGTTTAATTTCTGGCATTTCATTAAAAGGTATCAAGTTTATTTTACATTTTATTCCTTTAATCAATTTTGCAAGATTTATAGCATCAGAAGGCGAGTCATTAATATCTTTAATAAGCACATATTCAAAGGTAATACGCATTCTTGGGGGAATAGGATATTTTCTTAGTGTCTCAATAAGTATATCTAAAGGATATTTTCTGTTTATTGGCATAAGATAATCTCTGGTTTTATTATCAGAAGCATTCAATGAGACTGCTAAAGGAATACGATTATTCTTTTTTCCGAGACGATTGATCGCAGGAACAACACCAGCAGTAGATATGGTTATTCTTCTTAGGGATAATCCAAAACCTTCTCTGCAGGTCATTATCTCTATTGCCTTTAAAACATTATCATAATTTAAAAGAGGTTCTCCCATTCCCATAAAAACAATATTTGTTATTCGCCTTTTAGTATTCATTTTTGCTAATATAAACTGTGCAAGAATCTCTTTACAGCTAAGATTCCTTCTAAACCCCATTTTACCCGTAAGACAAAATATACAACCCAACGGACATCCAACTTGAGATGAAATACAAAGCGTAGTTTTATTGCCCTCGGGCATCAATATCATTTCTATTTTTTCTTTATCTTCAAGTTCAAGTAAAAATTTATAACTTTTGTCACTTGAGTATCTTATATCCAATATTTTTGGTAAGCTAAGTGTATAAAGTTCATCTAATTTCTCCCTTAAGATTAAAGGGAGATCTGTCATTTCATCAAAAGAGAAAACCATTTTTTGATATATCCACTTAATCAATTGAGAAACGCGATAAGATGGCTCATCAAGCTTCTTTATCTCATTTAATAACTCATCTTTGGTTAGTCCTAATAGTGATGATTTCATATTTTAATTAATTATTATTATAATTATATTTTATTTCTATTCTATATTATTTTAACTACGAACTAATTAGTTCACAAAATAAAAAAGAGTAATTTAGCTTATGCTTCATTTTTCAGCATGAACTAATCAACAATTTCAAGCGAATTAAAAAAATAGCTTATTTCAAATTTTGCTGTCTCAGGTGCATCAGAACCATGAACTATATTTTGCTCAACATTATCTGCATACATTTTTCGGATAGTTCCATCAGCTGCCTTTTTAGGATCTGTTGCCCCCATGATTTCTCTATTTCTCTTTATTACATTATCTCCTTCAAGCACCATAACTACCACAGGCCCAGAACTCATAAAATCAGTAAGACTATTATAAAAAGGTTTATCTTTATGAACAGCATAAAAGCCCTCTGCTTGTTTTTTGTTCATCCAAATCATTTTCATCGCAGCTATCTTAAAACCTTCTTGTTCAAATCTTTTAATAATCTCACCTATAAGACCTTTTTTAACACCATCAGGTTTTATAATAGATAATGTCCTCTCCATTTTTTCCCCTTTCACTTTATTTTTATTGTGTTAAAATAACTTGAATTTTTTAACATCCATAAAAGAAGGTGTCAAGCTACAAGAAAGCTTAAGATATTTTATTAATTACTTCATATAAGAAAGATGGATCCTTTTAAATTCCAAATAATAACTACTGAAAAAAGGGGAACTATTTTAAGAAAAGCTTCTTTTGGTTGCCTATCAGGAATTCCTACTATTAATATTACCAAAGGTTGTCTTTTAGGGTGCGTTTACTGTTATGCAAGAGGATATAAAATTGCACCTGAAAAAGGTAAAGTTTATTTATTTACGAATATACCTAATCTCCTTGAAAAATACTTTAATAGTCCAAGAAAAAAAAGCCTACCATCCCTTGTTATATTTAACACTGCCTCCGATTGTTTTCAACCCCATCCTGATATTTTAAATACAACATATATAACAATGGAAATTCTTCTTAAAAAAGGAGTTCAAATTGCTTTTTTAACAAAAGGGATTATTACAGAAAGATTTTTTAGACTTTTTTCTAAATACAGTTCATATGTTATGCCAAGCATAACCATTAATAGCTTTGATAAAGAATATGTTGCTAAATACGAACCTAATACTGCTTCCCCTTTAGAGCGAATAAAAAATCTTAAGGAACTGATAAATATTGGTATAAAACCTGGCGTAAGGATTGATCCAATTATTCCATTTGTAAATGATAGTGAAGAAAGCTTTGAAAGATTATTAAGTAAAATATCAGAAATTGGAATAAAAGAGGTTACAGCAAGTAGTATACATATCCGACCTTCTATAGAAAATATACTAAAAAAAGAATTATCTGATATTCACAAAGAGCTTCTCTTTAGTTACTTTAAAACCCAAAATTGGAGGAAAATAGCAAATGGCCCTTTTGAAAAACTTGTTCCTCTTCCATTGAGAAAAAAGATATATGAAAGGCTTAAGGTTATAGCAGATAAAAAAGGAATTCATGTTAAAATTTGTCAATGTAAGAATCCAGATTTAAAAGGGGATAAATGTTTTTCTTTAAAATCAAAAAATAGAGTTTCTTATGGTCAACTACCTTTATTTTTATGTTAAAATAAATTAAACTTTTAAAATGTTCCTTGTTTATTTTAAAGGAGGGATGTTAATGGAAATATTAGTGCAATCTTTTCCATATAGATGCCCTTATTGTAACAATGAAATTATTTATGATCCAGAAAAATTAACTGAAGGAGAAAATGAGATTACTTGTCCTATTTGTAATAAGAAATTTATTCGGATATTCAATATGGATCAGATTCGTTTACTGAAACAGAAAGCTTTCTCATCTTCCCATGAAGAAGCAAAATAAGTTCTTCTATCTCTTCTTTTTTAGATATATCTCGTAGTTTATCTATTATCTTTATTAGCTCCTCTTTTGTTTTAAATGAAAAAGTAATATTATAAAAATCCCCTTCAAAATAAGGAGGATATAAAAGTTTTATTTCTGGAGGAATTTTTAAATTTTTCTTCAATAGATTAAAGTTTTTTAAAAGATCATTAAAAATTGGGTATTTCATCTTTTTTAATTTTTCCCTTATCATCTCTACTCTTTTTTGTGTAGAGATATCTTCATTTTTTGATATTTGGGATATCTCTTGGTTAAGCATATCCTTTATATCCATATTATCACGTAATGAAATATCTTTTATGTTTTCAAGAAATTCTAAAAGATAATTTTCTTTTAATCTAAGAGGAGAAAGAAATTTAACTATTAAAATCTGCTCTTTTTCATTAAACATACCAAATTTTAAGGATGTTTTAAGAGAATGTTCATTTTTCGCAATGTATTTTTTTACTTCTATGGGAAAACTATTTAATTTTAACAAGTCTCTCACTAACTTTACTGAAGGAGAAAGATCTAAACGAGGAAGCACCTCTTTAGCTATTTTATCTTTAGTAATGCCAAAATTTTTAAAAAACGAGTTTATTACCATAGAGATCTCAACAACATTAAATCTTCTTACAGTTAGATTTTCCTCGAGTGCCAAAGAAAAAAGGGTTTCTAAATCATTCTTGTTGTTTAAGTCCCTCAAATAGAAAACAAAAACAGGGATCTTCTCTAAACCTATATCTTTCGCAACTTTTAAACGTAAAAAACCATTTATTAACCTATATTTATTTTTTCCTTTATTTAAAACCCATAAAGGCGAAGTTATCCCTGCTCTCTTTATTGATTCTTTAAGGGTTGTTAAATTAGTTCTACAACTCATAAGGAAGAATTTATCGGTTTCATCTATCCTATCTATATTTATAGTTTTAAATTCTATAGATTCATCCATTCTCTACCTCATAGATTGAAAATATGTCCATATTTTCTATAATTTTGTATATAGTTAACAATATTAGCAAAGAAGAAAAATAGAGTCAAAATTTAAGTTCGATATAAGAAGAGAGATCATCTATTGGTTTTTTAAAAAGGTATTTTTTTATTTTTTAACCTTTTGATATCATTAAACTATTTTAGTTTTGTAGACGATAAAATTTTAAGAAAAATTAATGACTTAATTCCTTGACAGAAACAATATTTTCATTTATATTATAAGTAATAATTGACGCGGGATGGAGCAGCCAGGTAGCTCGTCGGGCTCATAACCCGAAGGTCGGAGGTTCAAATCCTCCTCCCGCTACCAAAAAAATTGATAGGATTGATAAATTAAATCAATCCTTTTTTATTAATGATTTTTTATGGATTAAAATTGTAGGCTAAATTGTTATATAATATTAAGAAGTTGAAGAAAAAACTTAAAGTTTTTCTTTAGAAAATTTTTTATATTTGGTTGTATTAAATAATGATAAACATGAAAATTTTTTATCAGTCCATTTTTTAGGGCGGATAAGACTTTTATAATGGATTTTCTATTTAATAATATTTGATAAGTGGAAAAAGAAAGAAAGATATCCAAAAAAATTTTTTTGTTTTCTATTGTTGTTATCCTTTTTCTTTTTACAGGATGCGGAATTAAAGAAGTCAAAAAGCCCCTTCCTGAAAAAAGCCTAAAAGGAACTACCGTTACTCCTTTAAAGACAAAAAAGGAAGAAACACCAGCTAAAACCAGATCAGCAAGTATAAATATACCAATAAGGAAAGAACAAATACCTAAAATACTTTATTCCCTAGATGATATCCCAGAGAAATGGGCTTATCCTCAAAATATTTTTCTCGATAAAACACTTTTCGTAATATTAAACAATCAAGTAAGAAGATTTATCAACTTTTATCAAACAAAGGCAAGAAAAAACTTTTCTTTATGGCTTTCTCGATCTTATCTTTGTGTCCCTGTTATGAAAAGGATATTCAAAGAAAACGGAATCCCTGAGGATCTTGTTTATATTGCTCTCATAGAAAGCGGTTTTTCTGCAAATGCTATTTCTCCAAAAGGTGCATGTGGATATTGGCAACTCCTAAAAAGAACAGCTAGACGTTATGGTCTAAGAGTAGATTGGTGGGTAGATGAAAGAAGGGATTTGGAAAAATCTACAATAGCAGCAGCGCATTATCTTAAAGATTTGCATAATGCTTTTGATTCCTGGCATCTAGCTATTGCTGGTTATAATGCAGGTGAAGGTAGAATTATAAAAGCTATCAAGAGGACTAAATGTAAAGATTTTTGGAAAATTGTTAAGTTGCGGCTCCTTAAAAAAGAAACAAAAGAGTTTGTTCCAAAAGTTTTAGCAGCTATTACAATAGCAAAGAACCCAGCAAAGTATGGATTTTTAGATATAAAATTTACAAAACCATACAAAACAGAAAAAGTAAAAGCCAAAAAGCCTATTACTCTTAGGACCATAGCAAAAACATTGGCTATTCCATTAAAAACATTAGAATCTTTAAATCCCGCTTTGTTGAGAGGATGCATTCCACCTGATGATCCAAATTACTCAATAAAAATTCCAAAAGGGATGGGGAGACGCTTTTATGCTTTTCTTCCCAAAATGCCCAAAATGAAAATTAGGGATATAGCTCCTTATCGTTATGTGATGCAAAAAGGTGATAACCCCTATATTGTTGCAAGAAGATTTGGTGTTTCAGTTAAATCTTTAATAGAGCTAAACAGAATAAGAAACCCTCGCAGGTTAAGACCTGGTTTTGTTTTAGTTTTACCACCAAGAGAAAAAAGAAAAATAATAAAAAAGAAAATAGTTAAAAAGAAAAGAGAAGGGGAACAGATTTATGTTGTTCAAAAAGGGGATACCCTTTGGGATATTTCTCGGAAGTTTAAAATTTCTATTTCATCTATTCAAGCCTGGAATAATATGGGAACAAGAAAGATGATAAAACCAAATGATGTCTTAAGGCTAAAGATTCAAACAAATCTTCATAAAGTAGTAAGAGAAAAAGAAGATTCTATATAAGAATTTTTATCATAAATAATCTTTTTTAAAACTGATTTTAACAAGCCCTACTATGATTTTTTAAGAATATTTATTAGATTTTCAATTCCAGATTTATCATATCTCCCCTGGTAAAACCCATTGCATGAAAAAATTGAAGTAGATCCCAGTCATTCCAGTCAACAAGAGTATAAATGGTGTTTACTCCTGCTTCATTAAGATTTTTTATTAATTCATTAAATAGTAATCTACCTATTCCTCTATTCTGATAATCAGGATCAACACCTATTGTATCTATCCATCCAATATTATCTGGCACTCCAAACTCCCATCCACTCACATCTCCTAAAATAAATCCAACTACTTTCCCATCAATTTCAGCAACCAAAGAAGCCATTGGTGGACGAGTTTCAGATAGCTCTATCTTTTTTTTCCAATAATCCCTTCTTGTTTTTCCTAATACTCGTGTATCAATATTTACTATGGCATCTAAATCGCTTTCTGTTAAAACCCTTATATTTATTTTCTCCATCCTTTATTTACTCCTTACAACCATTTGTTTGTTTTTTCATAAATTGTTCATCTATTAAATTAAGCTTTTATTATTAAGTATAAAAAGAAATAAGGATTTGTCAAGCCGTTCCACCTTATCTTAACCGTAAACCAAGCTCTTGCAACTGTTTTTTATCAACATAAGATGGAGCTTCTGTAAGCAAGCAAGTTGCTTTTTGAGTTTTGGGAAAAGCTATAACGTCCCGTATGGAAGGACTTTTTGATAAAATCATAACTAAACGGTCAAAACCAAAGGCTATGCCTCCATGAGGCGGAGCTCCCATCTCAAGAGCATCTAAGAGAAATCCAAACTTTGCTTTTGCTTCTTCACAAGATCATATGCCTTAGCCCTTACTTTTAATGGTTCAGACTCTATAAAAGGAATATCTTCTTCCTTTGGGCTGGTAAAAGGATGATGCACAGAAACATACCTTTTTTCTTCTTTATCATATTCAAAAAGAGGGAAGTCTGTAATCCAAACAAAATTATACCTCTCTTCTTCTACTATCCCTGTAATACGAGCCAAATGGAGCCTGAGATTTCCAAGAGCATTATTAACAATTTCAGGATTATCAGCAACTATTAAAATCAAATCTCCCTCATTAACTTTCATTTTTTCTTTAATAGAGTCAAGTTGAGAATTTGAAAAGAATTTTGAAATAGGAGAAGTCCAGCCCTTTTCAGTATATTTCATCCAAGAAAGTCCTTTTGCTTCATAGATAGAGATTATTTCATTAAGATCTTCTATCTCTTTTCTTGAAAACCTTCCTCCACCTGGAAGGTTTAAAGCTTTTATAATACCTCCTCTACTTACAACATCTTGAAACACCTTAAACTTGGAATTCTTCATTATATCAGTAATATCAACAAGAAAGAGATCAAATCGTGTATCAGGACGATCTAAACCATATCGATCTATTGCCTCATTATAAGTTAATTTTTTAAATGGTAAAGCAAGTTCAATGTTCATTACTTCCCTAAATATATGAGCTATCATTCCTTCTGTAACCTCCTGGATTGTATCCACATCAATAAAAGACATTTCCACATCTATTTGAGTAAATTCAGGTTGTCTATCTGCTCTAAGATCCTCATCTCTGAAACATTTCACAATTTGAAAATATCTATCAAAACCACTTATCATCAAAATCTGTTTAAAAAGTTGGGGTGATTGAGGGAGTGCATAAAACTTACCTAAATGAATTCTACTTGGAACAATATAATCCCTTGCACCCTCTGGAGTGCTTTTTGTAAGAAAAGGAGTTTCTACCTCTAAAAAACCATGATCATTAAAATAGTCTCTTACCGCTTTTGCTAACTTATGTCTCAGAATAAAGTTTTTCAATATATTTGGTCTTCTTAGATCAAGATATCTATATTTTAATCTAATGTTTTCTGAAATATCTACCTTCTCCTCAATAGGAAATGGAGGAGGTTTAGAAACATTTAAAATCCTTAACTCTGTAACGTTAACTTCTATGTTACCTGTTTTTAATTCAGGATTTTCTGTGCCAGCAGGCCTTTTAACTACCATACCTCTTGCCGCTATCACATATTCACTTCTTAGTTCTTTTGCCTTTTCATGAGCTTCCTCACTAATAGTAGGATTCATAACTATTTGAATAATTCCTTCCCTATCTCTGAGGTCAACAAAGATAACGCCTCCTAAGTCTCGTCTTTTTGCTACCCATCCCATAAGAACTACTTCTTTCCCGATATCCTCTTCAGAGATCTTTCCACAATAGTTACTCCTTTTTAAACTTCCTAAAACATCATTCATGAGAATCACCCCATAATGTTAAAATCAAAAAATATTTTATCTTTTTTGAATATTTAAAGTTTTAATTTCTTAACCATAATTTATAACTTGAAAAGATTAGCATAAACTTAGTTTTAATTCAATTCTTTTAGTTGAATTAAAGCGAATAAACATAATTTATTTGAAACAACCTAAAGATAAAAGGGGAAAAGATCCTTTTTGTTACAAATTACCACTTAAAAAAGAGATATAAGTATAAACAAAGTAGTGAAAGAAGTAAAGATAAATAGCTTAATTATTTTTAAAAAATAATATTTTTAGTCAAGAATTAGATTGCAAAATAGAAAAAATTTGATAAAATATTATTTAGTAAGAATGATCATGCTACGGATTTGTTGGGAAGTAGAACTAAAAAAATATAGGAGCGGAAGGGAAATAAAAGTAAAAGGAGGTACTCATTGTGATTACCACAAGGAAGGAATTTTTAAAACAGTTAATGAAGTTAACAAACATTGATTCTATACAAAAAGCCGATGAACTTGCACAAGCAGTTATTTCTCTTATTAAATTAGTTATTGGACCAGAGCTTTCTGAGAAGATAGCTAACTCGGTTCCAGAAGATTTGAAAAAAGGCTGGGAATCTATCGCGTTTCCAACAAGCTCGATTGATTTAAGTGATCTTGCTTTTGAGATGGAAGAGGGGATGGAAGAATCAAGTAAACCAGAAAAAGAACCTACCATTACTCAT
This sequence comes from Deltaproteobacteria bacterium, assembly GCA_019308145.1. Lineage (GTDB taxonomy): Bacteria > Desulfobacterota > JAFDIG01 > JAFDIG01 > JAFDIG01 > JAFDIG01. Next base: position 9,670 of record JAFDIG010000073.1, read on the forward strand.
GGTTGATATCAATATAGCTTAAACTATAAAGATAATCTTCTAATAAAGGAGTTCTAAAAGTATTAAGTCAGTAACTCAAGATGAACTTCAAATAAAAAGATTGAAGGCAGGGTAGTTGATGAAGAGAGAAGGGAAAGATAGAAAGAAAGGCTATTTTAATCAAGAAAAAGAGACAAGGGATCCTGAAAAACGTAAAGAGAGTCTTGAAAAATCCCTTAAGGCAATCATAAAACATGGGTATAAAAACTCTAAAGCTATCAAAACGATTTTAGACAAAGCTGGAGCTACACCAGATGACATTAATACCCTTGAAGATTTAGAAAAGCTGCCAATAACAAACAAAGCTGATTTGCTTGATTGCCAAAAAAGAGAGTTTCCTTTTGGAGGATTTGAGGCTGTTCCCCTTGAAGAAATAAGAAGGATCTATGTCTCCCCTGGTTTTATATATGAACCTGGTGAAATGGAGTATAAAGATACGAGATTAGCTGAGGCCCTTTTTGCTTCAGGCTTTAGGAAAGGTGATATTATTGTAAATACCTTTAATTATCATCTCTGGCCATTTTCTTTTATGCTGGATGAATCTTTGAAGATGATCGGTTGTACTGTGGTACCAACGGGTCCCGGGAATACTCATATGCAAGTGACTATAATTCAACATCTTAAAGCAAATGGTTTTATTGGAACACCTAGTTTTCTTATGACAATATCTGAAAGAGCGGAAGGAATGGGAATAGATCTAAAAAAGGATTTTCCTTTAGAAACAGCTTTTGTTTCAGCTGAGATGCTACCAGAATCATTGAGAAAACGGCTTGAAGAAAAAACAGGAATCACTATCTCTCAAGCTTATGCAACGGTTGATTTAGGATGCATTGGATACGAGTGCCCCAACAAAAATGGTTTACATATTCCTGAAGATGTAATAGTAGAGATAATAAATCCTGATACAGGGAAAAAGGTTGAATCAGGTGCTGTTGGTGAAGTAGTAGTTACCACATTTAATAAAACTTTTCCTTTAATCCGTTTTGGCACAGGGGATCTCTCATCTTTTATGAAGGAAAAATGTGAGTGTGGAAGAACATCTTTAAAACTTCTAAAAATTTTGGGACGAACTGATCAGGCTACCAAAATAAGGGGAACCTTTGTTCATCCATGGCAAACCGACGAACTCATGGGAAAGTTTCATGAGGTCTATAAATATCAAATGGTAGTTACTAGAAAAGAGCATAAAGATGAGATTACATTTTTTGTTGAGTTGAAGGAAGAGTTAGTTGATAAAGTGAGACTTAAAGCACAAATTGAAAAAATGATAAAAGAGATGCTTAATTTAAGGGGAAAAGTAGAGATTGTACCTAAGGGATATATCCCTGAATGGCATAAAAAGATCGAGGATAAAAGGAGTTGGGAATAATCTAAATTATTGTTATAGAGTGCAGGTAGGTTCGTTGTGGGAAAGATTAAAATCGGCGGTATAATGCAAAGTGAGGGCAGAGCAATTTTAAGGGTTATGTCTGTACCTGAAAGACCAGATGTTGCTGGTATTATTTTAAAAGCATTAGGAAGTCAAGGTATTAATATTGAATTTTTAGTTGAAAGCTTTGATTTAGACGGATATGGCAATTTTACCTTATGTATCGACCAACGGGACCTTGATTCTGCTTTAGCTATATTAGATCAAGTAAAGCAAGCAATCGATGCAAAAGCCATCTCATACGATCCAGATGTAGGTGTAGTATCAGTTTTTGGGCCACACTTTAGGGAAAAACCAATGGTTTCAGGAATTATGTTTTCAGCTCTTGGAGACGCTGGTATCACTCCCTTAGCTATTAGTACCTCTATTTCGAGCGTATCATGTATTGTGAAAGCATATGAGATTGATATGGCTGTAAAGGTTTTAGAAGATGCTTTTGAATCACCATTTGGTGTAAAAGAAAGAGCAAAAGAGTATTAAACCCCCTGCCAAAATTTATTGCAATGAATTTCTGAGCACTTGCCTTTATTATTCTAACAATTTCTTATATTTTTAAAAGATATTTAATATTAATTACTGAATCCTTGAAGCATCTATAAAGTTATTGTATAAAAGAATTAGTTTAAGCTGGAAAAATGACTCAATAAAAAAAATCCTAAAACTTATTGACAAAAGGTTAAAGAAGTTATTTTATATTTAATCTTGTTTTAAATTCATTTATATAGGGGCTTAGTAAATGGGAAAGGAAAAAATGGAAAAACTCCTTACATTAGAAAATCTTAGAACTGGTGATGAAGGAATAATTATAAAAATTTTAGGAGAAGGAAACTTTAAAAAAAGGTTACTTGAAATGGGTTTTATTGCGGGAGAAAAAGTAAAGGTAGAAAAATATGCACCACTTAAAGATCCAGTAGAATATATGATAAAAGGATATCACGTAAGCCTTAGACATGAAGAGGCAGCGAAAATTTTAGTAGAAAAGGTATAAAAAGATGAAAAAAGTAATCACTGTGGCATTAGCAGGAAATCCAAACTCGGGAAAAACCACAATATTTAATCAATTAACAGGGGCAAGACAAAAAGTTGGTAACTGGCCAGGGGTTACAGTTGAAAAAAAAGAGGGGAAGTTTTTCTTTAATGATTATGAAATACATCTTATAGATTTGCCTGGTATCTATAGCCTAAGTGCATATTCAATAGAAGAGATTGTTGCTCGTGACTTTATTTTAGAAAGAAAACCTGATGTTGTAGTCGATATTGTTGATGCCTCTAATTTGGATAGAAATCTCTATTTAACAGTACAGCTTATTGAATTAGGCGTAAAATTGGTTTTATCTTTAAATATGATTGATGTAGCTGAAAATAGGGGATATCATATCAATCATAACAAACTTGGAGAACTATTAGGAACACCTGCAATTCCAACCATAGGAACAAAGGGTGATGGGTTAAAAGAACTTTTAGAAGAAATAGTGAAGGTAAAAGAGGGGAAAGAGAGTAAGTTAAGGTCTATCCCTGTTCCATTAGGAAGGGAGATCGAGGAAGAGATATTAAAGGTTCAACAAAAAATAGAGAAAAATTCAAGGTTAAGTAAAAAATATTCACCGAGGTGGTTAAGTGTAAAGCTTTTAGAGAATGATAAAGATATAATTGAAAAAATTAGATATTCTCAATATGGAGATAAAATATTAGAACAAGTTGAAAAAAGTCGAAATCATATTATGAGCATATATAATGAAGACCCTGAAACCATCATTACAGAACAGAGATATGGCTTTATTGATGGGGCTGTAAAAGAAAGTACTCACTGGACAAAAAAGGATAGGATAACTTTAACCGATAAAATAGATAAGGTTCTCATGAATAGAATTCTTGGTTTTCCTATCTTTTTTCTATTTATTTGGCTCTTGTTTCAAGGCACTTTTACCTTGGGAGGGCCACCTATGGAATGGATAGCAAGCCTGGTAAATTGGCTTTCACATATAGTAGAAATACATATGGCTGAATCTCTTTTAAAGGATCTTATAATCAAAGGGGTATTAGGTGGAGTAGGGGGGGTATTGATCTTTCTTCCAAATATTTTGTTGCTTTTTTTAGGTATTTCTATTTTAGAAGATACTGGTTACATGGCAAGGGCAGCCTTTATTATGGATCGGGTTATGCATGCTATTGGATTGCACGGGAAATCTTTTATCCCTCTCATTATGGGATTTGGTTGTAATGTGCCAGCAATTTTAGCAACAAGGACACTGGAAAATAAAAGGGATCGCATCCTTACTATTTTGATCAATCCTCTTATGAGCTGCTCTGCTAGGCTTCCAGTATATGTGCTTTTTGCAGGTGCTTTTTTTAAAAAAAATGCTGGTAACGTAATCTTTTCTATATATATGATTGGCATTATATTAGCTATTATTATGGGACAGATTTTTAAAAAAACTCTATTTAAAGGGGAAAGCGCTCCTTTTGTTATGGAACTCCCTCCATATAGGGTGCCAACTATTAAAAGCACTTTTATTCATATGTGGGAAAGGGGATCAATATATTTAAAAAAAATGGGAGGGATTATCCTTGTCTTTTCTATTATTATATGGTTTTTAGGGGCTTTCCCAACAAATGGAGGTATATCTTTTAAGTATAAAGATGAATTAAAAAAAATTGATAAAGTTTATGAGAATAAAATTGAAGAAGCTAAAAAGCTCAAAAGTCAAAAATCAACTCAAATTATAAAAAACTTGATAAAAGAAAAAGAAGAGAAGAAAAAAGCAATAGAAAAAAAGATAAAATTATATCAAAAAGAACATTCATATATAGGACGAATTGGTAAAGCTATTGTACCAATTATTAAACCGCTTGGGTTTAACTGGCAAATGGGGGTTGCATTAGTTACAGGATTTGTCGCAAAAGAGGTGGTAGTAAGTACACTTGGTGTATTATTTCAGGCTGAGGAAGAATCCCTTAAAAACGCATTAGCAAAATCTGGTATGACCCCATTGGTTGCTTATGCATTTATGGTGTTTGTTTTAATATATATCCCTTGCCTTGCAACCGTTGTTGCTATTTATAAAGAAAGCTCAATTTATTGGGCGCTGTTCACTGTTTCCTATACATTGGTGCTTGCCTGGATAGTTTCATTTTTGGTTTACAGGGTTGGCTATCTTTTCCTTTGATTAACTTATTTTTCTATTTTTTTAAACTTTTATAGATAGGGCTCTAAAATAGCCCTATTTTTTTATTTAATTTACAACTTTATGATATAATTTTTTAAAGGAATTTATCATATTTCACTAATTAACTCATTGAAATTCAATTAAAATTTGCATTTTTTTCTTGACTTTTTCAATTTAGTATAGTAAAAAATAATAAAAATCAAAGAAAAGGAGCGTTTAAATGGGAAAAGTAAGGTGCAAAGGGCAATCATATTTCATAGATGAGGAGATATGTTTGGCAAGGCAAAAGAAGCCTCATCTTTTTCCTAAATGCAAACATTGTGAACATTCTCAAAGGCAAATAGAACTTTTTCAAAAGGAGAAAAAAATAAAAAGAAGATGAACCTTTTAATTACTGGAGGTGCGGGCTACATAGGAAGTGTTTTAGTAGAAGATTTGATAAAAAAAGGATATTTTTGTGTAGTAATAGACTCTCTTGAGACAGGACATAAAAGAGCTGTAGATCCAAAGGCAATTTTTTTCCATGGCGATTATGGTGATATATCGCTTTTAAAAAAAATATTTTTAGAGTTTAAAATAGATGCTGTTATCCATTTAGCTGCGTACACACTTGTTAGTGAATCTACAGTAGACCCTGGCAGATATCTTAAAAACAATTTGGCAAAAGGGATTATGCTCCTTGATGAAATGGTAAAAGCAGGAATAAAAAAAATAGTTTTTTCTTCATCTGCTTCAGTCTATGGCGAACCAAAAAGAATCCCAATAGATGAAGAGGATCCATTAGTCCCGACAAGCCCATATGGGCTTTCTAAAAAACTTTTTGAAGAGATTTTAGAATGGTATAAAAAGATATATGGATTAAAATATGTTAGCTTTAGATATTTTAATGCAAGTGGTGCATCTGCTAAATATGGGGAGGATCATCATCCAGAAACCCACCTTATCCCAAATATAATTGAACGTGCTTATAAAATAAAAAAAGGTATAAGAGATATTGAACCATTCCACATTTACGGAAACGATTACAATACTCATGATGGAACTTGCATCCGTGACTATATTCACGTAAAAGATATTTCTAAAGCACATATTCTTGCATTAAAAAATCTATCCAAATTAAAGTACAAGATATTTAACTTAGGAAATGGTAGTGGCTATTCAGTAATGGAAGTATTTAAAACAACAGAAAGGATAACAGGGGTAAATATTCCCTTTGTTATTGATAAAAGAAGGCCAGGGGACCCCGCCATTTTGGTTGCGAGTGCAAATAGAGTAAAAAAAGAGTTAGGATGGAAAACAGATATACCTGATCTTAGTGATATTATAAACTCAGCATGGAAATGGAAGCTAAACCATCCTAATGGGTATAATGTCCTATAAGATATATTATGTAAACTAAAAGTTAATATTAACCTTCAAGTTCCTTTTTCTTATCCTCAACCACCTTTTCAACCATCTCTTTTATATCATTTAACCTTTTTTCGCTTTTTGCTTCAAACCTAAGGACAAGAGCTGGTTGGGTGTTAGAAGCCCTTACCAAACCCCACCCATCATCAAAAATTACCCTTACGCCATCAACGTCAATAATCTGATATTTATCTTTAAAGAAGTTTTTTACTTCATCAACCAGCTTAAATTTTATCTCCTCAGCACATTCAACCCTTATTTCTGGTGTTGCAAATGTTTTTGGTAGATCTGATAAAAATTCTGATAAAGGTTTTT
>JAFDIG010000074.1 GCA_019308145.1 Deltaproteobacteria bacterium
GATCCAGTTGATACTTATATCGAACCATGGAGCGTGGATAAGATTTATGAACTATTTCCAATGCTTGAGCATCTTGATAAACATCCAGGAGGATATTTAAGTGGTGGTGAGCAACAAATGCTTTCCATTGGTCGAACATTGATGGGAAACCCTTCTTTAATGCTACTTGATGAACCTGTTGAAGGCTTAGCACCTGTTGTAGTAAAGGATCTTTTGTACCAAATAAAAAAGCTCAAGAAAATGGGGTTAACCATACTCTTTGCTGAGCAAAATATAGAATTTGCCACTGAAATCTCTGATAGAGCCTATATCATAGAAGGAGGAATGATACGTTACCATGGTACAATTGAGGATCTTGAACAACAACCTGAAATCAAAAAGAAATATCTTATGATTTAAGAAGAGTTTGCTATCCAAGATGAATTTTAATTAAAAGGAAAGGAAAAAATATGAATCAGTTTAAAGTGGCTGTTGTGCAAGCCGGATCTGTGGCTTTTGATACCAAAGGGAGTGTTGATAAGGCATGTAGCCTCACTACAGAAGCTGCAAAAAAAGGTGCTAAATTAGTGGTCTTTCCTGAGGCATTTGTCTCCGCCTATCCAAAGGGGCTCGATTTTGGAGCAAGGGTTGGGATGCGGTCTTCTGAAGGAAGGGATGAATTCTTGCGCTATTGGAACAGTGCTATTGATGTTCCTGGCCCTTTTACTAACTCTCTTGCTGCTACTGCACATAAAAATAAAGTTTATCTTATTATTGGAGTTATAGAACGTGATGTTGGTACCCTTTATTGCACAATATTGTTCTTTTCTCCTCAGGGAACCCTTATGGGTAAACACCGTAAAATCATGCCAACTGCTATGGAGCGTTTAATATGGGGTTTTGGTAATGGATCTACACTACCAGTATTTGATACATCTATAGGGAAAATTGGTAGTGTGATTTGCTGGGAAAACTACATGCCTCTATTGCGTATGGCCATGTACTCTAAAGGAATTCAGCTCTACTGTGCTCCGACTGCCGATGATCGTGACTCTTGGATTCCAACCATTCAACATATTGCCATGGAAGGGCGGTGCTTTGTTCTCTCATCTTGTCAGTTTATCAAACGTGGAAGTTACCCCAAAAACTATCCAGCTCTTCAAGGTGATGATCCGAATACTGTATTAATACGAGGTGGAAGTTGTATTGTAAGTCCACTCGGAAAAATTCTGGCAGGACCTGAATACAATAAGGAATGCATCCTTACCGCAGATATTGATCTCGACGAAATTACTCGTGGTAAGTATGACTTCGATGTAGTTGGTCATTATGCCCGCCCCGACATTTTTCGGCTCTATGTTAATGAATGTTCAGATCCTCCTGTTGTCTGGAATTCTAATGCAACTGGTGATCTATTTAATGATGAGAATGAAACCAGTTAACAAAAAACCAAAATAATCTCTCAAATTTAATCCAAGTCTTTGCAGTGTGCAGCTGATTTATATTTATCCCATCTTTTATCAAAAGGCATTGTTTAAAATATTGTATTAGTCTAAAAAATCTTTATCCTCTATTTTTTAACAATTTAGATTTCTCTAATAATTAACACATTCAGGTAATGTAAAATATTTTATTGGCTCTTTTCCTGTTGATTATCCCAAGGTAGTAACTTTTTTGTACATTGTTGAGGGAAAAATCTTGAAATTTCTTGACTTTTACTTCATAATTATCAATAATATAATAACTTTTATTATATTACCAAAGGAGAAAAAAATGAAAAAGCTCTTTCCGATTTTTTCTTTATTCATTGGCTTTATAGTTATAGGAATAATTAGCTGCGGGGGAGGAGGTGGTAACAATATATCACCTGATACCTCTGATAAAATAGCCTTTGTCTCTTATAGAGATGGGAATGCTGAAATATATACAATATCTTCAGATGGCTCTAATCTTTTAAGGCTAACAAACAACCCTGCAGTAGATAGAGATCCAGTATGGAATCCTGATAAAACAAAAATAGCATTTACAACTAATAGGGATGGCAACTTTGAAATATATGTAATGAATGCAGATGGCTCAAATAAAGTAAATCTAACCAATAGCCCTGACTTTGACTGTTATCCTTCTTGGTCTCCTGATGGAACTCAAATTGTTTTTGAATCATCAAGAGCTGAAGGCTGGGATATATATGTGCTTAATGTAGATGGTTCTGGCGCTCCTTATAGGCTTACTTATGGCGACGGAGATAATCGTTATCCTTGTTGGGCAGAAGATTGGACTATTGCTTTTTCTTCTAATAGAGATGGTAATTATGAGATATACATAATGAATGCTACTGGAGGAGGACAAACCCGAATAACTACATCTGATGCAACAGAGCTCTATCCTAAATGGTCGTTAGACTCATTGAGGATACTTTTTGTCTCTAACAAAGATGGTAATAATGAGATCTATTTAATGAATAGGGATGGTAGTAATTGGACAAGATTAACAAGTAATCCTGAAGATGATACTAAGCCATCATGGTCACCTAAGGATGAAGCTATTGCTTTTGAAACCTATAGAAATGGTACAAATTCTCAGATATATTTAATGTCTAATACAGGACAAGGGCAGATAAACCTTTCAGGAAATAACTTTGAAGAATTTGCACCATCATGGTCATCAAGATAAGCTATAAAAAAATAATAATATAAAAAACAAGGAGATAGTTATGAAAAAATTGGTTTGTTTTTTTACTATTTTATCTATGGCTCTTTTTTTAATAACAGGCATCTCTCATGCTGTAATGGGTGTGGATGATAAAACCCCTGCTCAAAGGCTTTTGGTAATTGGCTATTTTAATAATAACTCTATGTCAGGAGAAAATACAGAGATCGACATCATAAATCTTGGCTCAAATCCAATAACTGTCCATTGGGCTATTTATAATAATGTTAGTGCACACATATTAGACGACTCTTTTACTATGTCATCATTAGATTGCATTCATTTTGACGTCCGAGCAATGGCTCCAAATACTGAAACATTTCTTGATGCTAATGGTGATGGAATATCAGAATTCTATATTATATTTGATGTTGTAAGGGAGGCAACTCATCAGTATGCAACCCAAATAGTGGGAGTTGCCCCTGAATATAATCAAGATTTGGCAGCAGGTTTTCCTTTCCCCATTACACCAACAAATGTTTTAACAGCAACAGCTCGCATAGTAGATATTAGAAGTGGCTATTCTACAGAATTACCAGTATATCATATAGAAAGTGATGCTATGGGAGGTTTTGAGACACCAATATGTGGACCTGTGCCTATTGGAGGAGGCACTACCACAATCAGTCAATGGGTTTGGGTACCTTATAGAAGTAATCCAACCTATCCTTCTAGTAAGAGCGTTATTGTTGTGTGGTTAGAATCAGCAACTACTGCTGGTGGAAGAACTATCCCTATCGATGTTTTTGATTCAGATGAAAACACCTACTCTTCATTAATGGATCTATCAAAAGAATTGAATTTTATCTCCCTTCCAGAAGGGATTTCAGGACAAATAGGCACTGGCACTTTTGTAAGTGGTTTTATAAGATTTTATATGCCTGATGATGGAGCAGTTTTTGTTATCCAAAAGGCTGATGATGCATTTATGCAAGTAACTTTTCCAGCAACACATTCCACTCCTGATATTAATTTATATAAATATGGAGATAGTTATTAAAAGGGAAGGAGGATAACCTCCTTCTCCTCTCTTTAGAAAGGTATTTTAAAAACTTTCCAACAATTCTTCTAAAATGAGAATAAGAGCTTCATTATAAAAATGCAAAGAAGGCTATTATGCTTTTAACAAGGAGAAGAAAAAAGGAAATAAAGATCGTTGAAATAATAGAAAATTTTTTAAAAGCTTTTTTAAAATTTGAGGAAATATATAAAAAATATCTTCAAGGGAAGATAAAATTTTATGATATTGAAAAATTTATTGATAATAAAGAAGGTAACCTTCTTTTTGATCTTAAGGAGAGTTCTCACTTTCTATTTAGATACTCTGATAAAAGCTATATAAAAGAAAGGGAGAGATTATTTGATTTAGTTATGGGGTCTATTTTCCACGAAGCAATGAAATTTAGAGAGAATTTTTATCAAATCACAGCCTATAGACCCAAATATGTTAAATTTAAAAAAAGGAAAGGAATATCACCGTATGAAAGAAGTCTTATAGATCAGTTCAGAAAGATCATAAATAGAGCACAGAAAGGGATGGATGAAGGCATCAAGGAAACGCGACAACTTTTTATTGATGCTAAAAGTCAACTTGAAGAGCTTTTAACTGAATATTGGAGGAACGACTTACTCGTACGTTTTCTCCTTGAGAATAAAAGGCTTTTTCAAAAAGTATATGGAAATAAAAAGCATGAAGAAATGCTACTTAAGATATGTGGAGACGGATGGTCAGAGGTATACAACCGTGTAGCCATGAGTTATCTAAAAGGTAAATACTTTCAATTTGCAGCAAAATATTTTGGAAAAGCAAAGAAGATCAATCCTGAAAATATTTCTTATGCTTTTTTCTTCTATTTTTCTTCAGCAATGAGATCATATTATGAAAATAGGTATTACAGTAGCCTAGTACTGTTTAAAAAAATGACCAGATTTTATGAAGATAGGTTTTTCCCTTACTTAAAACAAACAATTGAAACATTGAAAAAAATAGAACATGAAGCTAAAGAAGAAAAAAATGAGAAGTTGTTCAAGTGGACTAAAAATTTTATGAATTCGTTAGAAGATTTATTAACTATAAAGGAAAAAAGTTTGATAAAAGATTCTCTCTCAATTTAAAACACCTTTGATAATTTAAAATAGAAAAACTTATTTAAAACAAAAATAAAAAAATTTATGATAAATTCAATTTTTTAATATAATATAAGGAAATGATTATGCCTATATTTGAGTACAGATGTAACCAATGTGAACAAAGATTTGAAGATTTGGTTTTATCATCTGATAAAATAATTCAGTGCCCACGATGTAGGTCAAAGGATATAATAAAAGAACTATCTTCTTTCGCCTTTTCATCTAATGGAAAGTTTAGAAGCAGTTTTCAAAAAGGGTTAGGATGTTTATCTTGCAATGCAAAAAATTGTGCTGAATGTAAATAAAACCTTCCATAATTATTATGCGACTTTCCAAACGATTTAAAATAATAAAACGTATTAAAAATAATATAATATATTGGGGAGCGCTTTTTTTGGTAAAAGTGGTCTCCTTTATACCAGTTGATACGGCAGTAAAAATAGGGAAGATAGGAGGCCGGCTTGCATTTTATATTTTAAAAACAGAAAGAAAAAGGACATTAAAAAACCTTTATCTTGCTTTTGGCAATGAAAAAAATGATAAGGAAATAAAAATTATTGCAAGAAAAGTATTTGAGAATTTAGGTAAGAACCTCTTTGAGGTTCTCTCGCTTGGTAAAGGAAATAAAAAGATCTTGGAAATGGTTGAATTGAAAGAGAAAGATGTTGTAGAAAAGATTTTAAAGAAAAAAAAGGGAGGTTTTTTTATTACAGGCCATATTGGCAACTGGGAGCTTATGGCAACATATCTTGCCATGCAAGGATACAAGGTAAATGTTATGGCTCGATCCATATATGATGAAAGGTTGAATAAATTAATTGTTGATTTTCGTTCCTCTTATGGGATTAATACACTATTAAGACAAACAAAAAGATCAGCAAAGGAGATCATAAGAATTTTATCTAATAATGAGTTTTTGGGTGTGTTAATTGATCAAGATGTAAAAAAGGTTGAGAAAGTTAAAGTAAAATTCTTTGGTAGGGATGCATATACTCCTTCTGGCATTGCTGCTCTTTGCCTTAAAAAAGATAGCGAAATTATATTTGGTTTTATTGTAAGGAAAGAGGGTATAAAACACCAAATCATTATAAAAGAAGCCAAACTACCTCGTTTAACAGGTAAAATGGAAAAAGATATCGCCACCCTTACGCAATATTTTACTTCTGTTATAGAAGATCATATAAGAAAATACCCAGATCAATGGGTCTGGATGCATAAAAGGTGGCGATAGTACCTTTTTAGTTCTTTTTATCCTTTAGGCTGGCATGAGCAGCAGCCATTCTTGCAATGGGCACCCTAAAAGGTGAACAACTCACATAAGTTAGACCAATCTGATGACAAAATTCTATTGATGTTGGCTCCCCTCCATGTTCACCACAAATCCCGATAGTCAAATCAGGCCGTGCTTTACGACCCTTTTCAACTGCTATCTTCATTAATTCACCAACGCCTTCTCGATCTAATTTTGCAAAAGGATCAAATTCCCATATCCCAGCCTTAAGATATTCTCCTAAAAATTTATTTGCATCATCTCTGCTTATACCAAATGTAGTTTGAGTTAAATCATTTGTTCCAAAAGAGAAGAACTTTGCATAACGAGCTATCTTATCGGCTGTTACAGCCCCTCTTGGAACTGCTATCTTCATTAATTCACCAACACCTTTTCGATCTAATTTTGCAAAAGGATCAAATTCCCATATCCCAGCCTTAAGGTATTCTCCTAAAAATTTATTTGCATCATCTCTGCTTATACCAAATGTAGTTTGAGTTAAATCATTTGTTCCAAAAGAGAAGAATTTTGCATAACGAGCTATCTTGTCGGCTGTCATAGCCCCTCTTGGGACTTCTATCATTGTCCCTACCTGATACTCAAAATCGATTTTATACTCTTTCTTTACCTCTTCAGCTATTTTATCAACAACATCTTTTTGATTAGATAATTCCTTTTCATGACCTACCAAGGGAATCATTACTTCAGGAATTGCCTTTACCCCGTTTTTTATGGATTCACAAGTTGCTTCAAAAATAGCTCTTGCCTGCATCTCTGTAATCTCAGGAAATACTATACCAAGTCTGCATCCTCTATGGCCTAACATAGGATTTGCTTCCTTTAAAGATTCAACCTTTGATTCAAGCGCCTCTACTGATATATCCATATCCTTTGCTAATTCTTCAATCTCCTTTTTGGTATGAGGAAGAAATTCATGCAATGGTGGATCAAGAGTTCTTATGGTTACTGGTCTGCCATCCATTACTTTGAAGATCCCAATAAAATCCTCCCTCTGCATAGGCAAAAGCTTTTTTAAAGCTTTTTCTCTACCAGCTTTATCTTCTGCTAAAATCATCTCCCGAACAACATTTATTCTCTCCCCTTCAAAAAACATATGCTCAGTGCGGCAAAGCCCTATACCCTCTGCGCCAAATGCAATAGCAATTGAAGCCTGATCTGGCCTGTCTGCATTGGTATAGATGCCAAGCTTTCTAAATTCATCGGTCCATGACATCATCTCTGCATATTCTTGATAAATCTCTGATTCTTCAGGTTTTAAGCTTTTTTCTATCAAAACTTGCATTATCTCAGATGGTTTTGTCTTTATCTCACCTTCTATAACTTCACCCGTTGTACCATCTAAAGATATGAAATCTCCCTGCTTAATAATCTTCCCTTTTACCTCCATTGCTCTCTTCTTATAATCGATATTAAGATCACCACAACCTGCAACACAAACCTTTCCCATCTGCCTTGCTACTAAAGCTGCATGAGAAGTCATACCACCTCTTGCTGTTAAAATACCTTGAGCAGCATTCATACCTCTTATATCCTCTGGTGATGTCTCTATTCTTACCAAAATCACATTTTCCCCTTTTGCTGCCCACTCCTCTGCTTCTTGTGCATTAAAAACAACTTTTCCAGTTGCAGCACCAGGTCCAGCATTTAAACCAATTGCTAATAACCTTCCTTTTGTTATTGCCTCTTTTTTCTCTTCTAAATCAAATATTGGCCTTAAAAGCTGATTTAGTTGATCTGGTTCTACCCTTAGTATTGCTTCTTCCTTTGATATCAAATTAGAACGAACCATATCCACTGCTATTCTAAAGGAAGCAAAGCCAGTTCTTTTACCAGTTCTTGTTTGTAATAACCAGAGTTTTCCCTTCTGTATAGTAAATTCAATGTCCTGCATATCCCTGAAATGTTTTTCAAGTTTTTCTCTTATCTCTAACAATTGTTGATAAATCTCTGGCATCTCTTCTTCAAGCGAAATAATGTCTCTATCTCCTTTTTGAATCTTGCTTAAAGGTTGTGGCGTTCTGATGCCTGCAACCACATCCTCACCCTGTGCATTCATAAGATATTCACCATAAAAGAGATTAGCACCAGTGGCAGGGTCCCGTGTAAAAGCTACACCAGTGCCAGAGTCTTCCCCCATGTTCCCAAAAACCATTGCCTGAACATTTACAGCAGTCCCCCATTGAGGTGGGATATTATTGATCTGGCGATAGCTAATTGCTCTCGGGTTATTCCATGAACGAAATACCGCACCTATTGCACCCCATAGCTGCTCATATGGATCTTCAGGAAAATCTTCATTTAATCTCTCTTTGATCATTTCCTTAAACTCAACCACCAAATCCTTTAAATCATCTGCGCTTAATTCTGTATCAAGCTTTGCTCCTTTAGCTTTTTTCTTTTTTTCGATAATTTCTTCAAAAGGATCGATCTCATCCTTTGCTTGAGGTTTAAGCCCTAAAACAACATCACCATACATCTGTACAAATCTACGATAGCTATCATATGCAAAACGAGGATTATTAGAAAGATTTATAAGACCTTGTACAGTTTCGTCATTAAGTCCCAAATTTAGAATGGTATCCATCATACCAGGCATGCTTACAGGTGCACCTGACCTTACAGAAATCCTCTTTTAACTTAGGAGGATAACTATAATTGTTTTTATAATAGTAATTACAAACCTCTGTTGTGATTGTAAATCCAGGAGGAACTGGAATACCAAGACTTGCCATCTCAGCAAGATTTGCTCCCTTGCCACCTAAAAGCTCTTTCATTTCA
>JAFDIG010000075.1 GCA_019308145.1 Deltaproteobacteria bacterium
ATACCATAAAAAGGTGTTTATTCTGTTAAAAGAGATACATGGTTGCATAATATCAACAAATGAAAAAGGCATTTATAAATTAGATACCTGCTATATCTTGGTTATTCTTGAGTTAATACGGTTGGTAAATTGAACTGACGTTGTGCTAATTCTCTATCAATCATGAAAAGGCCATTCCCCATATCACCCATAAGTTTAAGTCTTTGGACTACATCGTTTGTTGATGCTTCCTCCTCTATCTGCTCTGTAACAAACCATTGCAGGAAAATATTTGTAGCATGATCACCCTCTTTTAAAGCAAGATCAACAAGATCGTTTATCATTTTAGTTACCTTTTGCTCATGTTTATATGCTGCCTCAAAGGCTTCTAAAGGTGACTTCCATTCTGTAGGTGGGCCTTCTATGGTAGAAAGATAAACTCTTCCTCCTCGTTCGTTTATGTGGTCATAAAACTTCATTGTGTGCATTAGCTCCTCTTGAGTTTGCACCCTCATCCAGTTTGCAAACCCTGGCAGGTTAATAGAGTGGAAATAAGCAGCCATGGAAAGATATAGATAAGCTGAATAAATCTCAGCATTTATCTGGTTATTTAAAGCCTTTTCAATGTTTTCTTTTATCATATTTATCACTTTTTCCATAAACCGTGCAAATTGCAATATTCACGGGCAGTGATCTCATCTGCATCGATATTGAAGGTAGCTTCAGGTTTACCACCTGGTTTAAGAAATTCTCTATAAGCTTTCCCATCAGCAATTACCTCAATCCATTCAATATAGTGTTTTTCTTCCATAGGGTGAGCAACACTTCCAACTGTTACTTTAAAGCCTCCGTCAATATTTTCAACTACTGGGACATGCTTTTCTTGAGCAGCATCAGTAGTATTTTCCTCATAAAGTTTCATTGGCTTTCCACAACAGATAAGCTCACCTTTTCCTTCATGGAGCATTTCAACTATATTCCCACAAATTTCACATTTGTAAATCTGTAGTCTCTTTGTCATTTTTTGCCTCCTCTTTTATTATTCTTAGTAATAAAAATATTCAATTACCAATTTTCCCCTAAAAGCTCAAAATAAGCTCTTGGATGAGCACAAGCAGGGCATTTTTCAGGTGGTTCTTCACCTTCATGAAGGTAACCACAGTTACGACACCTCCAAACAACCTTCTTTTCTCGTTTAAAAACCCTTCCTTTTTCTATATTTTCTGCAAGGGCAAGATATCTTTTTTCATGCTGCTTTTCTGCAACAGCAATGGCGGAAAAAACCTTTGAAATTTCTTCAAATCCTTCTTCTTTAGCAATCTTAGCAAATTCAGGATACATTATTGTGTATTCATAATGCTCACCAGCAGCTGCGGCCTTTAGATTGTCCAGCGTTGAACCAATTACTCCAGCAGGAAAAGAAGCACTTATCTCAACTTCTCCACCTTCCAAGAATTTGAAAAGCCTTTTTGCATGTTCCTTTTCTTGATTTGCTGTTTCCTCAAATATAAATGCTATCTGCTCATATCCATCCTTTTTCGCTTGACTTGCAAAATAGCTATAACGGTTACGCGCCTGTGACTCACCAGCAAACGCAGTAAGCAGATTTTTTTCTGTTTTACTTCCTTTTAATTTTGCCATGTAACTCCTCCTATTATTATCTTCTAATTTTTTGATTCTTTATTACTTTTTTAACTCGGCTTTCCCGACCTCGGTAACAACATATTTACCTTTAATAGGGCTTTCAACATATCCTTTTGTTTTAAGGCCTCTAAGCTTACCAGTTACCTTTGGGGTTGCAAGTCCTGAGGATGCAGCAATATCTTTACAACCTGCTGGTTCTTTTATCTTATCAAGGGCAATAAGAATCTTTTTTTGTTCTTCATCTAAATCTTCGGTTGATTTTTTCCTGCAACCCACTACATTCCTCCTTTCTAAATTCTTTTTGTTTCTCTTCTTTCAAATCTTTTAATTCTTTCTTGCACTTTGGGCATAAACCAATAAACTCTAATCTATGTCCGATTATTTCATAATCACTTTTACCTTCAAGAATCTTTTCAAATCTACTCATTGTTTCAACTGGAACATCTTCAACCTTTCCACACCTTATACAACGAATATGGTAATGATTATTTGTATTCCAATCAAACCGCATTTGAGAGCAGCCAAGTTCCAACTTCTGAATTAATCCACATTTTGATAAGAGTTCAAGATTACGATAGACAGTACCAATGCTTATCCTTGGCAATCTTTTTTTAACCATCTCATAGACTTCATCTGCAGTAGGATGTGTATTAACTTTTTTAAGCTCTTCAAGTATGATCTTACGCTGTTCGGTATTCCGTAATTTTTTCATTAAAAACAATTCATTTATTTTTTAATAATAATAATTATTACTAATAATAACATCTAAAAAGTAATTGTCAAGCTATTTTTTCAGAAATTATTTTCTTCAAAATTGGAATCTTTTTATATTTTACAAGGATAAAATGTAATAAAAAGTAATATACTTATCTTATCCACCTTATTATTAGGAATGAGACAGATCATAACCATCTTTTCTTCTTAAAATAAAGGAGCATACCAATTGAGATAAAAAACATAAAGATAAGAACAGATGGATAAGCCCATGGCCACCTAAGTTCTGGCATATATCTAAAATTCATTCCATAGATTCCTGTTATAAATGTCAAAGGAAGAAAAATTGTGCCTATTATTGTTAAAAACATCATTATTTTATTCATTTTATCACTTACACTTGAAAAATAGATATCAAGCATACCAGTAATCATCTCTCTATATCTTTCGATTGTATCAATTACCCAGATTGTGTGATCATAAACATCCCTAAAATATATCTTGGTTGCTTCTTGAATCAGTGATAACTCCCCTTTTTCTAAAATTTTTATAACCTCTCTTAAAGGCCATACTGAATTGCGTAAAAAAGTTATATCCCTTTTTAGTAGATGAATGATATGAAGAGTTTCTGATGTTGGCTCTTCCACTAACTTTTCTTCTAAATCTTCTATTCGATCTTCAAGGTTCTCCAAGATTATGAAGTAATTATCAATTATTAAATCTATCAAACTATAAGCAAGATAATCTGCTCCTAAAGCCCTGATACGCCATCTTGTACTCTTTAATCTTCTCTTTATGAGATAAAAGATATCCTCCCCCCTTTCCTGAAAAGAGATAACAAAATTTTCACCAATAATCAAACTTATCTGCTCCATTCTTACTTTCATTGCTTTATCATCATAATAAGGAATTTTTAAAACTATGAAGATATAATCTACAAAATCCTCAAGTTTTGCACGTTGTTCAGCATTTACAATATCCTCTAAAACAAGTGGATGCAGAGAAAACTCTTTTCCTATTCTTTTAATGATATCTAAATTATATATACCATCTATGTTTATCCAAGTTATGGTTGGTTTTTTCTTTAATGGAAAAATCTCCTCAATACTTTTAACCTCTTTTTCTTGAAGATACTTTTCATCATACTCTATAATTGTAATTTTAATTTTTTCATTTTTTTTCTCTCCTATATGAACAAGTGTTCCAGGAGGAAGGCCAACCTTTTTTGATCTTTTTTTGATAAATTTTATCATAATGAATTACCTCATTTTTATTTGGCATTAAAATTGATAATGCAAAATATTTTGTATTAAAAAATTTTCAAAAAAATCAGTAAAAGAAGAAAAAAGTATACTCCCACAAAAAAGAACCTATTTAAAATAAATATAGACAAAAGGCTAAAGGAAGTAAAGGAATATAAATGGGAAAGAGAAAGCAGATCTTATGGAAATAAGGCAATAAAAGAGGTTATATAGATGAAGATGAATAATTAGATAGATGAATATCTTAATGAACTTGATAGAAATGAAAAAGATAACAGCAAGATTTAGCAGCAAGGAGGTAGCCCGTCCAAATGGAACTTTTCCTTTTAATTTAAGCTACTATATAATCACAGGTATGGATACTTGTGCTACCATGTAGGGATCGTATCCTCACCTTCTTAGAAAAACAGGCAACTTGCCTGTTGCTTTTTATTTTCAGATCGACAAAGTTGGCCTAAACGTAATTAGGCCATTTTCTTTTTGTGAACTAATTAAGCGAGGAAACCTTACCTCTACTCTAATAAAGAAATTCCATCAATTTTTTGGTTTTTTATTTGAATTCGGATGAAAACATCTTGACATAAATTGCTATCTGTTTATAATAAATATACAGGGCGGTTAGCTCAGGTGGTTAGAGCGCTGGTCTCACATACCAGAGGTCGGAGGTTCGAATCCTCTACTGCCCACCATTTTAAGTAAAAAAGGGGGGTATAATCCCCTTTTTTATTTTTGATATGTTTAATTTTCATAAACTCTATTTTTAATATGCCAATAAAAGTTTTTGTTGCTGATGATCACAAGATATTTAGAGAAGGCTTAAAGACACTCCTTGAGATGAAGATAGGAGTTGAGGTAGTAGGTGAGGCTTCTGATGGTAGGGAAGCTCTAAGAGAGATTATTCATCTTAAACCAGATATAGTAATAATGGATATTTCTATGCCTAATCTTAATGGTATAGATGCTACTCTTAATGGTATAGATGCTACTCACCAAATCGTTTCTGCTAATCCAAATATAAAAGTAATGATTCTTTCAATGCACAAGGATGAAAGTTTTGTAAAGGAAGCTCTTAAAGCAGGTGCAATAGGATATATGATCAAAGATGGTGCATTTTCTGAACTTTTGGATGCGATAAAAACTATTATGGCAGGAAAGATATATTTAAGTCCAACTCTTAATGAGATTATTGTTAAAGGCTTTGTGGATAAATTAAGAGTTGAAAATTTAAATTCTTTATCGGTTTTAACAAGTAGAGAGCGAGAGGTGCTTCAACTCATCGCGGAGGGGAAAAGCACTAGCCAAATTGGCGATATAATGTGCATAAGTATAAAGACAGTGGAGACTCATAGACAGAATATTATGAAAAAATTGAATATTAATACAGTAGCAGGATTAGTGAAATATGCTATTCAAAAGGGTTTAGTCTTTCTTGAGTAAATAGTTTTTTCTAATTTCAGTATGGATTAATAAATAAATCTTAAAACAGATTTAGATATTTTTTTAAAAATCCTCTTTTCCCTTACCTAAAAATCAGCATTTCCCTGATACAACTAATCTTAAATTTTGCTTTAATTTAATTAAGGGGATATTAAAAGTTTAGAGGGGAAGTTTATCATGAAGAGGGTTCTTCTTGTAAATTTCAGTCCAAAAGAAATATCTTTTTTTTCCTCAATCTTTGGAAATAAATTTGAGATAAAATCTGCATTAGATTCCAAAGAAGCAGAGATGATCTTATCAAGGTTTCCTGTCTCGGTTATGATCACTATGATACCATTTAAGGGGGAGGATTGTTTCTCTTTTATAGAAAAGATAAAAAAAGAGCTTGGTTTATTAGTTTTTGTAATATCAAAAAAGAAAAAGGAATCTTTTGCAGTTAAATTATTGAATATAGGAGTAGATGCATATTTTAGAACTCCTTTATATCCAATAAAAAAAGAGCTATCAGAAAGGATATGGAGTAAATTAGTACATCTTTCTTCAAAAAGGAAAAAGGTTAATATTGGGTTAATAAAAAAATTTTTAGAAGAGAATTACTACAAGGATATAAGCTTTGCTGATATTCAGAGAGTATTTGGGGGGAATAAAAGGACAATATATAGAAATTTTTTCCGTAAATATGGTACAAGTATAATGAAATATCTTGAGGATATTCGAATCTTCAAAGCGTGCGAAAGGTTAAGGCAAACAGATTTATCGATTAATAAAATAGGAGAGTTAGTTGGATATAAAAGTATCAGTTATTTTTCCAGGGTATTTAAAAAAAGGATGATGGTTTCCCCTTCAGAATATAGAAAAAATTTTAGAACAGATTTAAAGAAAAATGAATCCTACAAAATAAGGGTAGCATGATTAAAATCTCAAAAAGGCCTAAAAAAACAGAAAAAAAAAGTGAAGATTTGCTGAAGGGTCTTTTTTCTTCCTTATTTAATGATCCAGATGCAATAGTTGTAAAAACTGATAACTATGGAAGAGTGATTAATTTAAATGTAACTGCCCAGAGATTTTTTAGGTTTTCTCTTTTTGAAGTTCATGGGAAACCATTTGTTGGCACATTAATTCCTCTTAATCAAAAATCAAAAATCCCTTTTCCTTTAATAAGTAGACGCATAAAGAGTAGTCCATCTGAATTTATAACCGAGATCATGAAAAAGGATGGTGAAAAGGGATTAGTTTCATGGAGTCATTTCTCTTTAAATAACAATCTTGGTGATAAAAGTGGGTTGTTATATATAGGTTATGATATCACTAATTTTAAAGATATTTGTAAACCCCATGAAATAGGAGGAAATTTTTCATGGTCTATTTTTGATGATATCCAGGTTTTTTTTGTTGTGATTGATAAAAAAGGGAAAATAATTTTTGCAAACAGAAAAGTTTGTGATCTTACAGGATATTCTGCAAATGAACTTAGATCCAAGGATATATCAGATATTCTTTTCCCCATGCAAAAATGGATTGATAATCTAAAAGAGCCCTTTTCTAATGATAAGTGCTATTTTTCAATGGAGTATCCATCTAAAACCAAATATGGGGAAGAAAAGTTTATTTCTTGGACAATATCAGAGATAAAAGATTCAAAAGATAATATAAGATGTTTTGCTGCTACTGGCATTGATGTTACTTTTCAAAAAAAATTGGAAGAACAGCTTAGGCATGCGCAGAAGATGGAAGCAGTAGGCCGATTAGCCGGAGGTATTGCTCATGATTTTAATAATATTTTGACAGGCATTACTAATTATACCCAGCTTGCATTAAAAAGGATATCTCTAAAAGATCCAGTTTATCCGCTTTTAAAAGAGATTGATATATTATTAGAAAAAGCCTCGGCAATAACATCACAACTGCTTGCCTTAAGTAAAAAAGTTCCTTTTTCTCCTAAAGCATTAAATGTGAATAATTTGATTAAGCAAATGCTAAATTTTTTAAGAAGAATATTAGGAGAGCGAATAGAGATAATATTTGAACAAGCAGAAGATCTAAGAATGATTATGGCTGATTCATCTCAAATAGAACAAATACTGATGAATCTTTGTGTAAATGCAAAAGATGCTATGCCAGAAGGTGGGATCTTAAAGATATCTACTGAAAATATTTTTATAGATAAAAATAATTGTTTTAATAAATTAACAAAGCCTGGTTATTATGTTTGTATATCTATCTCTGATACTGGAATTGGAATGGAGAAATCCATGATAAAAAAGATTTTTGAGCCATTTTTTACTACTAAGGGAGAAGGTGGTACAGGTTTAGGGCTTTCAATTGTATATGGAATTGTATCATCTCATGGAGGTTTTATTGATGTAAAGACTTCTCCTAAAAAAGGTACTACATTTAAGATCTATTTTCCTGTTACAGATTTTAAAGAGAAAAAGGAAAAGATTGTTAAAGAGGAGATCCCTATTGGTGGTAATGAGATGATACTTGTTGCTGAAGACGAAGATGTTGTTAGGGATTCAGCTATTCAAATATTAGAGGAATATGGATATAAAGTGATAGGTGCAAAAGATGGCGAAGAGGCACTTGACCTTTTCTTTAAATATAAAGATTCTATAAAGCTCTTGTTTCTTGATACTGTCATGCCTAAAAAAGGAGGCAAGGAGGTTTTTGATGAGCTAAAAAGGGATTATCCATTAGTTAAATTCCTTTTTACCACCGGATATAATATTGATGAAATTCGTTCAAGTGCTTTCCCAGAAACTGACATCTATTTTATTCAAAAACCTTATGGGGTTACAAAATTAGTAAAAAAAGTTAGAGAAATTCTTGACTCCCCTTAAAAAATTTGCTCTTCAAATATTTTTAAATTTTTGAAATCAGAAAACTTCCATTCCTATTAAAAAATTCATTTTTAATTCATAAGGTTATATAAAAAATACTACAAAAAAGTATTTTTAGAAAAATTAACATACTAAAATGTAACATTTTTAAAAGATTCCTTCTTTTTTTTATAGCCTTTTTATCAAAAATTCTTATAATTTCAATATATTATTGTTTTAAAAATTTTTAGAAAATAATTGGCATAGCTGTTGCTGTTGAATACTATTGAAAACATTTTTTATTAGAAACGGAGGAATCGACGAAAATAGGTAAATTAACTCTTTTAATTCTTCTTATCTTTTTTCTTTTGCTAAGCAAAGGTTTTGCTGCTAATTCTTTAGCAGAATCTAATGCAAAGGCATTAGATACAGTATGAACTTTGCTTTCAGCATTTCTTGTCTTTTTTATGCAACCAGGTTTTGCAATGCTTGAGGCAGGTTTTGTGCGAGCTAAAAATGTTGTTAATGTTTTGATGAAGAATCTAATGGATTTTGCTGTGGGCTCTATCGCTTTTTGGATATTAGGATTTGGTATCATGTTTGGAGCAGATAGATTGGGCTTATTTGGAACAAGCGGTTTTTTCTCTCTGCTGAGGACCCTTCTACAACTGATGGACTTTGGCAAATGGCATATTGGATGTTTCAGGTTGTTTTTGCTGCCACAGCAGCTACAATCGTTTCTGGTGCGGTGACAGAAAGAACAAAATTTAGTGTCTATTTAATATATAGCGCTGTTATATCTGCTTTTATTTATCCTGTTGTTGGACATTGGATATGGGGTGGTGGATGGCTTTCCAAGCTTGGCATGATCGACTTTGCTGGCTCAACCGTTGTCCATTCTGTTGGTGGTTGGGCAGGGCTTGTTGGCGCATTTCTACTTGGTCCTCGTTTAGGGAAATATAGCGAGAATAGTGGTAAAAAGATATCGAAAGCTATACCTGGCCACAGTATACCTCTTGCAACTTTAGGATGTTTTATATTATGGTTTGGTTGGTTTGGCTTCAACCCAGGAAGCACAACCTCTGGGACAAATTTAGCTATTGCTACTTGTGGTGTTTTTGGAACCCTTTCTGTTGGATTTTTTGCTGAAGAAAATCATGCAATCTCCTCTGGAGTTGGAAAGATCAATGGTCTTTTCTTTGGCGGGGGGTTCCACCTTTTAGGTATTCAGGCATTAGGAGCTGTATCAGTATTTCTATGGGTTACGGTCTCTTCCTTAATAATGTTTGGGATACTTAAAAAGTTAATAGGTCTTAGGGTATCAAGAGACGAGGAGATAAGGGGTCTTGATATAGGAGAACATGGGATGGATGCATATGCTGGTTTTCAGGTATTCACAATCCAATAAAAAATAAAAAGGAGCAAAATGATAAAGCTTATTATTGCATACATTCAGCCTGAAAAACTTTATGATGTAAAAAAAACCTCTATGAGGCAGAGGTTTATAAGATGTCAGTAACAAATGCTCTTGGATGTGGTCAACAAAAAGGTTATCATGCTTCATATCGTGGGGTAATTACCGAGATAAATTTGCTAAAAAAGGTTCGGATTGAGATAGCAGTTAATGAGGATTTTGTGGAACCAACGGTTAATGCAATTATCAAAGGAGCAAGAGCAGGAAATATTGGGGATGGAAAGATCTTTATCCTTGATTTGCCTGAATGTATACGAATAAGAACTGGTGAAACAGGTAGTGTAGCAATTGGATAAATAGATTATTTTATAAAAGGAGAATATATATAAATGAATGCATTAGTTATCATGCATGTAGAATCCGAAGGCCCTGGGACTTTAGGAGAATTTTTAAAGTCTTATGATTTTACAATTAAAACAGCGCGAGTTTATAAAGGTGATGATCTGCCAAAGAATACTAATAGTTATGATCTCGTTATTTCTATGGGTGGTCCAATGAACGTAGATGAAGAAGATAGATATCCATTTTTAGCAGATGAAAAACGATTTTTGAAAAATGTTATTGAATCTAATACTCCTGTTATTGGGATATGTCCTGATGCTCAGATGATTACGAGGGCATTGGGTTCATCTGTTTATAAAGCTGATACAAAAGAAATCGGATTAGGAGATATTTTTCTTGTTGATGAAGGCAAAAGAGAACCCATTTTTAGAGGCCTTCCAGAAAATTTTACCATTATCCATTGGCATGAAGATACATTTGATCTCCCAAATGGAGCTAAACTTTTGGCAAGCTCTAAGGATTGTAAAAATCAGGCATTTAGATATCGTAATGCCTATGGGTTTCAGTTTCATATTGAAGTGAATTATAAGATGGTTGCTGAATGGTTTGATGATTCATCTAACAAGGATGAGATCTTGAAAAGATTCAAAGAGATTGAAGATAGTTATTTAAGCAGAGCTTATATGATATACGGTAATTTTATGAAGAGTATGTATAAATAATTAGTTCATATTGAAAAGTGGCCTAATTACGTTCAGACTAACAAAATCGGTTTAAAAATAAAAACAGAAACAGGCAAGTTGCCTGTTTTACTAAGAAGGTAGGGATACGATCCCTAAATGGTAGCACAGGCATCCATGCCTGTGATTATATGGTGGCAATATTAATAAAACACCCTACGGGCTTAGAAACTAAACTCCTACATACCCCATAAGATTTATACTAATCAATGTAGAATAGGGTTTTACATCTCAGCAATGATAACTGAAATAAAATCATTTTAATGATCTTTCATATTCAGTAAACCAATGAAACAGTTGTAAACACCATTTAAGATGTGAAACTCAAGTTAATGTATATTATATTTTCTTATCTTATATCTCAAAACCCTCTCACTTATTCCTAAAATCTCAGCAGCTTTTGTTTGAACACCATGAGACTTCTCTAACGCCTCTATAATTGCCTTTTTTTCTATCTTTTCAAGGCGTTCCTTTAAAGGGGATTCGGTTAAAGTGCTTTCATCAGCTTTTTTTTCTTTTTCATGGCTTCTTATGTGAAAAGGTAGATCAGTCAAAGAGATTATTTCACCTCTACTGATTACTACCGCATGTTCAATAATGTTTTCCAACTCCCTTACATTCCCTGGGAAAGAGTATTTCATCAAAAGATCCATTACTTCCCTTGTTACACCTTTAATATTCTTATCATTCTTTTCACTATACTTTTTAAGAAAGTGTTCAACCAAAGGGGTAATATCTTCCTTTCTCTCCCTTAATGGGGGGATAGTAATTGTAATAACATTAAGGCGATAATAAAGATCTTCTCGAAAACTTTTTTCTTCGATCGCAAGCTCTAAATCACGGTTTGTTGCTGCTAATACCCTAACATCAGATTTGATCGTTTGAGAACTTCCAACCCTTTCGAATTCGTGGTCTTGTAGTACCCTCAATAATTTAACCTGTATATGAGGAGGGATATCCCCTATTTCATCTAAAAATATTGTGCCTCCATCTGCTTGTTCAAATCTTCCTATCCTACGTGTATATGCACCTGTAAAAGCACCTTTTTCATGACCAAAGAGTTCACTTTCGAGTAATGTTTCAGGCAAAGCAGAACAGTTTACCTTTATTAAAGGGGCATCTGATCTACGGCTTGTATAATGTATAGCCTCTGCTATCAACTCTTTGCCAGTACCAGACTCGCCTCTTATCAATACTGTTGATTCACTTTTTGCCACCCTTCCTGCTAAGTTAATCACCTCTTCCATAATAGAACTTTTATATATGATTGTATCGAATTTAAGCCTTTCATTAAGCTCTTTCCTTAAGATCTCGTTTTCCCTTTTTAAAGTGATCTTTTCCGAAATCCTCTCAAGTAAAAGAAGAAGTTCTTCCAGCTCTATTGGTTTATTAAGATAATCAAGTGCGCCCTTTTTCATAGATTCTATTGCTGTTTCTACTGAACCATAGGCTGTCATCATGATCACAGATATCTCTGGGTTTATCCCTTTTATCTCCTCTAAGGTTTCTATTCCTGTTTTTTTAGGCATTTTATAATCAAGAAGCACTATATCAAACTGTTCCTTTTTTATCAGCTCAATTGCCTCAAAGCCAGATTCTGCACCTTTAACTTTATAGCCTTCTTTTTTTAAAAAACCAATCAACATATCCCTTTGAAACTTCTCATCTTCTACTATCAAAATCCTTAGATCCTTCATGTTAGACTCACCTCAGGATTTTCAGGAAGAATAATAGAAAAAGTAGAACCCTTCCCTATCTCACTTTTTACCTCAATTGTTCCACCATGTCCTGCCACTATTCTATAAGCAATAGGAAGCCCCAAACCCAAACCTTTATCTTTTGTGGTATAATAATGCTCAAATATCTTTGAAAGCTCTTCATCAGGAATCCCATGCCCAGTATCAGATATATCTATCTGAACAATACCATTCTTTTGAGTAAAAAGAGAAATTGTAACCTTTCCGCTATTATCAATAGCCTCAATGCCATTATATACAAGATTAATCAAAGCCTGCTTTATCTTATCCTTATCTATCCAAAGATTTACAGGATTATCTGGAAATTTAGCCTTAACCTGTACACCCCTTATTGTTGCCAATTCTTGAGAAATCAGGATCAACTCCTTTAATATAGGAATAATATCCATTTTCTTCCTATTAATCTCTGTGATGCGCGAAAAATTTATAAACTGCTCAATAATATCATTTACCCTTTTAATCTCCTTTCTTATAACATCGGTAAATTCTATAAATTCCTTTTGTTCTTCTAATTTTGCTGGTAAAAATTCTCTTTGTAACCTCTGAACCGCCATATTTACCGCATTTAAAGGATTTCTTATCTCATGAGCAACACCTGCTGCTAAATTTCCCATAGATGATATCTTTTCAGAGGTATGAATCTTTTCCTCTAATTCCTGCATCTTTTTAAGGTGCCTACTCTGGATTCTAAATAAAAAAAGTATCATTGCAGTGCCTAATATCATAAGCAGTAAACCAACAAGAAAGATATTTTTCTTATCCCTTTTTAAAATAGGCAAAATAGATTTAGTTGATATCCCAACAGTTAATAAACTCTTAGGAAGTCTCCTAGCCAATATCGGGGCAGAAAATTCTAATATATATTCACCTTTTTTAAGAGGAATTTTTCGGAAAAACTCCTTTTTCTTAGAAGAGGAAAGACATTGCTGATAATAAGGATCATCTATTGTCTCCACATAAAATTCAGGCTTTGAATGAGCCAAAATCTTC
>JAFDIG010000076.1 GCA_019308145.1 Deltaproteobacteria bacterium
CTATCTTTTATCCCCCATATTACCTCCCATCCACCAAGCCATTGGGTAAATGGCCATCTATCATAAGCTGCGTATATTAAAAGCCTAAACAACCCTTGTGGGGATTTGGTTATCGCGTTTTTGTCCACCTTTGCCTTTGTGAAGATAGGAAGGTAATTTGGTATTTTTCTGTTATTATATACATCTATTAATATATCAGCTAATTTATCATAGAGTCTGATACGTGATGGTAATGGTTTATCCATCACATGCTTTGCGTTTTCTAATTTCTGTTGATATTTATTCTTTAAAGAGGGGCTTTTTATCTCAGGCATCTTCATTATATCGTCTCTTTTAATAGATTCACCTTTTAGAAGCTTTTTAAGATCCTCTATATACCATTCCCTTTGGTAGACCAAACTTATATCCCTTTTAATTGCTTCTAAAACTAATTCTTGTTCCTCCTTTGTAAGTAATCTGTAAGTCCCTCTCCCGATTCTGTAAAAATAAGGCTTTTTCATCCAGTCTGCAGAGGCTTTTGGGTTATTTGGCTTTTGAAATCTTGATTGCATATTAACACAATGATAATTCATTGTTGCTGCTAAAGAATCATTACTTTTTTCTTTTAATTCAGGGAATTTATTTCTTGCTTCCCTTAAAAGTTGTTGTAGCGTAAAGCTATTATTAAAAAAGGATTTTGCTGTTTCTACTAATTTATCAATATCCCTTAGATAATACATAAGAAACCCTCCTTTTTATTTTTTAGTTTTTTATATATGAATGATGTGACAGATTAGGTCAAAGTTAAAAAAATTTTTTTATTGAGATAAAAAATTATAAAGGTTTTTCCTAAGAGCTAATTTAACTAAAGTATTTTTTTCTTGACTGCTAAGATTAATTTATCTATAATTTTTTATAAAGCTACTTACTTTTGATAATGGTATTATGTTAGAAAAAGTTTGTTTTATTTGAGGGGTTTAAATAATGACATAAGGGATAATAAATTATTAGTTTAAGATATAATCTTTGAGATTTTTATATGAAGTTTGCGAAGTGTAATTATTATTTCTATCTTTTTGAATTAATTATTTTTTTATTGATATTTGTAATTTCTGTTCAGGCAGATGAGGATATAAATAGTAGATTAAAAGCAGGGGAGATTATTTCTTTTTCTGAGAATGTTAAAGGAACAAAGGTAAAAAGAGGTACTGTAATTGGAGTAATAAACACTCCTCCCGAAATTGTCTGGCAAATTATCAAAGATAATAGTCATTTTAAAGAGTTCATGCCCCAAACATTGGAGAGTATGATTGTCTCTCCTGAAACATTAAAAGAAATATTGAAGAAACAGCTCAAAAAAAGTGAGGAAATTGAGAGATTAATTAGAGAAAATTCACTAAAATCTTCTTTTTACCGATCATCAAAAAATAAATATACTATATATTTTTACAGTTTATTAGACTTTCCCTGGCCTATCAATAATAAATGGTATATTATAAAGATTAATCGTGATGAGACAAGAGCTTATGCTCATATTTATCGTGATTCTTGGGATATGGTTATCGGAAATCTTAAAACTAACCAGGGATTTTGGTTTATAGAACCTTATGGGGAAAAGAGTACAAAGGTTACATACCAGCTCCTGACTGACCCCGGGGGAAGTATACCAAAATTTTTTATTGATATGGGTGTCAAAGTTACTATGCCAAATGTAATTAAAGCGGTTAAGAAAAGAGCTTTAAGGATTTATAAAAAGGAAATGAAATAAAAGTATTGTCTATAGATAAAGAAATTTATAATTTTTCTAAAGAAGACCACTAGTATAATCTGGTATAATATTTAATATTTTTAATAATATTTAATTAAAATATTAGCATGTGGCGTGAAAAGGATATTACAAGGGTATATAGAAAAGGTGAGGTGATTATTAATGAGGGTGATGCAGGTCGGGAGATGTTTATTATAAAATCTGGATCAGTTGAAGTAATTAAAAAAAAAGGTAATAAGAAGATAATCTTGGCTACTTTAGAACGTGGTGATTTTTTTGGTGAGATGGCTTTGCTGGAGAATCTTCCGAGAACAGCGACGGTTATAGCAAGAGAGGTTACTCATCTTCTTGTTTTAAATATTGGAAGTTTTTTAATAAAGCTAAAAAGGGACCCTACTTTTGCTTTTAATTTAATGCAGAAGATGAGTAAACGGATTAGGATCCTCAATAAAAAGATCTTAAAACTATCAAATATGGATAAAGGGGATTTTTCTGGAATAGAATTTACTATTGAAAAGTCAGAATTTCTAAAAGCCAAAGATTTTTAAAGTTAATTTTTGAAAATAAAAAATGAGTAGATACAATATATTGGTAAAAGAAGAGCACCTTTGTATAATTTCTGATCTCCATTTAGGGAATCCAAGCTTTGTTCAAAGTGATAATTTAAGATCTTTTTTAAACTATCTTTTAAAAGAAAATTCAAGCCTTTGTATTAATGGTGATGGCTTTGATCTTTTGCAGTTATCTATTCCAAAGTTAACGCTTGATCTCCATGCAATTCTAAAGGAACTTAAAAAATTTTTTAGTCAGGGAATAAATAAAATTTACTATGTCATTGGAAACCACGATATATACATGGAAGCATTTTTAGAAGATTCTGGTATTTTCACTGTGGTTCCTTTCCTTGATATCACTTCTGGTGATAAGCGTATTCATATCGAACATGGCCATCTTTATGACAATTTATTTATCAATTATCCAAAGATATATATTCAGGTGGCAAAATTATTAGGTTTATTAGTAAAACTTTCCCCGCACTTTTTTCATCTTTGGTTTAAAATATGGCGGATTATTTCGTGGCTTAAGAACAGGGGAAATAAGGATTTATATAGTAGCCCTCTATTAGAGGACCGTAATTATATAGCAGCAGCTATGGAGATTTTAGAGAGGGGATTTGATGTAGTTGTTTTTGGGCATACACATAAATTTGGTATACAGGATATGGGAGAAAATAAAAAGTATGCTAATGCTGGTAGCTGGGCTGAGGAAACCGTTCACTATTTAAAAATTGACAATGGTGAAATAAGTTTGTTGGAATGGAGATAATTTTATAAACAATCAAATTCAAGTATCTTTTAAGTTTCAATTTTTATATGGAATTAATATTTTAACAACATATTTGGAATTATCAATAGATTTAGATTGTTTTACCCTTAATGGATTCCACTTATAACAAGAATATCTTTTGAATGTACTATAATTATTAGTTTTAAAAAGAGATATCACATCTATTTAGATTGTCAATTTTTGATCAAAAGTTAATACAAAGCTCAAAATTTATTTTTTATAACCATATCAAAAAACTTCACTAAATTCTTATAGCTATTTAAACTAAGTTCTAAGTATTTCCTCTTTAAAAAGATCTGATAAATTGACAACCATCAAAAGTAAAGTTATATTAAGATAAGGTTTTAAATATAAGGGAGAGTATAAATGAAATATGAAGGAGTAATATATCGTCCGCCAAGTGAAGCAGATGCGCTCATCTTACAAGTTACGGTAGGATGTTCACATAATAAGTGCACATTTTGTCCATCTTATAAAGATAAGAGGTTTAGGATAAAAAGCTTTGATGAAATAATGGAAGATATTCTGGAGGCTAAGGAGTCAGGATGGTCATTTAGAAAGGTTTTTTTAGCAGATGGTGATGCTTTAATCATTCCACAAAAAAGACTCCTTCCTATACTTAATGCTATTACAGAAAATATAAAAGGTGTTGAAAGGATTGGTATATATGGCAATGCAAAATCAATTCTCATGAAAACCCTTGAGGAGTTAAAGGAGCTAAAAGAAGCAGGGCTTAAGATCATATATTTAGGTGTGGAATCAGGTGATCAGGTTGTTTTGGATAGAGTCAAAAAAGGCGTAACCGTTGAAAAGATGATTAAAGCAGGCAAAAGGGTAAAAGAAGCAGGGATAAAGTTATCAGTAACCGTGCTTTTAGGGCTTGGTGGAAAAGAAAGAAGCAAACAGCATGCGATTGCTACTGGGAAGATATTAACTAAGATTGATCCAGATTATGTGGGAGCACTTTCCCTTATTGTTGTTCCTGGAACGCCTATTGCGGATGAGATTGAAAGAGGGGAGATGGAAATCCCTGATCCATTTGGTCTTATCGAGGAATTGGGACTCATGATGGCTAATACTGAGCTTACAAAAGGACTGTTTTTTTCAAACCATGCCTCTAACTATCTGCCTATTAAAGCAAGATTTCCTGAAGGTAAAGAAGCTGCTTTAAAGGCAATTTCTGAGGTTCTTTCTAAAAGGGATAAGGATATCTTAAGACCTGAATATTTTCGTGCATTATAATTAGTTCGCTCTTCATTCTTTAGTACAAACTAATTAGTTGACCTTTAAATAAAATTATGAGTAACTTAAAGATGGGTTGGGAAGAGACAGAGGTAAGGGTTAGGTATGCAGATACTGATCAAATGAGTGTTGCCCATCATGCAAATTATCTTGTATGGTTTGAAGTGGGAAGGACAGAGTTTTGCCGAGCAAGAGGTTTTACTTACAAGCAAATGGAAGATGCTGGGATAATTTTAATGGTACTTGATGTAGATGTTCATTTTAGAGGTAAAGCTAAATATGATGATTTACTTATTATACGTACTCGGATCGATTCCATAAAGAGTAGAACCATATCCTTTGAATATCAAATTTTGAAAAAAGAGAGTAAAAAATTAATAGTATATGGGAAATCCAGGCATATATCACTTAATAAAAAAGGAGAACCTAGAAAAATCCCAGAAAGATTTTTATCTTTATTAAAACAAGGGAATGGAGGGAAATCAGTATAATAAATTTTCTCTCTTTTTATTTTTTGAATAATTAAAAAGGTGTTGTAAAGAAATATAATATAATATTATATAAATTTTTATATTGTCTTTCATTTGACTTATTTTGGAAACCTTTTAACAAATGATGATTCTAATTTATAAAAAGGTATAGATTATGGCTTTTGATGATAACAATTTTTTCCCAATGATAAGAATAGGTGAGAGAGCCTCTGGTAGGTACAGAATTTTAAGTGAGCTCGGGAAAGGTCCTCAGGGGAAAACCTTTCTTGCAAGGGATCTACAAACTCAAAAAGAGGTAGCAATAAAATTTTTTAGAAAGGATCTTTTTACAGAAAAAAAGGATCTTAACCGCTTCTTTAAAAGGGTAAAATCTCTTTATTCATTAAATGATCCACATCTTGTTAAGGTATTAGATTGCGGCGAATATAAAGGTTTTCCTTTTGTTGTATCTGAATTCATTCCAGCTGCGAATTTAGCAGAGGTCATCTTTGAGAAAAGAAAGGAAGGAAAAGCTTTTGATTTAAGGGAAGCAGGCCTTTTGATTTTACAGATTGTTCAAGGGATTATTTCACTTCATTTTCATAATATTCATGGTAACTTAAAGCCTGAAAATATTATTATAACAGAGGATAATAAAGCTATTGTTACCGATCCTTGGGGTACTGAGTTTATCCCTCCTGAAATCTTAATGGGAGAGGGTCTCCTTTCTCCTCTTGAATCCTACATGGCGCCTGAAAGAAAGATAGGACGTTTTATAGATGTAAGATCAGATATATATTCTATTGGTGTAATCTTTTTTGAAATGATTGGTGGTGATGCCTCAAAGGGTATCTTAACTCCAATGGGAGAGATTTCCTTAGATGTTCCAGAAATATTAAAGGGGATAATCAAAAGGTCGGTAGCAATAGATCCAGATGATAGATATCCAAACGGTAGTTATCTGTTAGATGATCTTAGAACCTATTTGCAAGGCAAGACACCTTATTTTGAATCTTTTGTTACAAAAAAGAGAAAAACACATCCCCAAAAAGCTTTTCCAGAAGATTTAGGGGATGTAAATGATATTGAATGGAAACCTGTAAAAAAGAGAAAATCAGGATGGATAATTTTAATATTAATACTTTTATTTACTTTTCTACTTTCTGCTTTTGGAGGGTATTATTATTTTAAGAGAAAAGAGAGGATAGAGATAGCAAAAAAAGGTATAACACCAGTTCCCCAAGAGAAGGTTACTCCAGTTCCACCAGAGGTAAAAAGACCTAAGATTCCTGAGACAAAAAGTACGATTCTGCCAAAAGAAAAAAAAGCTACAACTTCAAAGGGAAAAACCAAAGGTTTACCTCAAGTAAAAACTCCTACAACTTTAAAGCCAAAGGTTTCTTTAGTGCCTAAAGAAAAGCCTTCTGTTACTCTAAAGCCTAAAATTACTATTATACCAAAAAAGACAACATCGATTTTGCCAGAGGTGGCAAAAAAACCTCCGGAAAAGAAAAAAGCACCACCTAAGAAAACAACAACCATTGTCATAACTCAATTAGATATCAGATCTAATCCACCAGGGGCTAAGATTATTATAGATGGTAAAGAAAAAGGAGAGACCCCATTCTCACTTACAATCTCTCCAGGCGAACACAATGTTATAATCAAAAAAGATGGTTATTCAACATGGAAAAAGAATATAGAAATCAAAAAAGGAGAAAGTAAAAAACTTGTAGCCTATTTAAAAGCAAGATATGGAAGTCTTTATCTTGATACTATTCCCTCTAATGCGGATATTTACATAAATGGGAAAAAGGCAGGTAAAACTCCTCTTGAGTTAAAAAAGATTAAGCCTGGTAAATATTTAATAAAGATAAAGAAAGAGAGATACTATGAGCAAGAGGTACCAATTAATATTATTGCTGGGAGAAGAGTAAAAAAGCAGATCAAATTAAAAGGTGGGAACTTGGTGTTTTTCCGTAATCGGTGGATGACATTAGAAGAGAAGGAAAGTATCCTTAAAAAAGAGAAAGAGAAGGCAAAAAAAGAAGCAGAAATAAAGGAAGCCCAAAAAAGGAAGGCTAAGATAAGGAAACTTTTAGCATATGCACAAAAGAATATCTCTAAAGGGAAATATGATGAAGCTATTCGTGATTTAAATGGTGTATTAGCTCTTGAGCCTGAAAATCAAAAGGCTTTAAGACTTATTAAAAAAGCAAGAAAAGCAAGAAGAGAAAAGATGCTAAGGAAAATAAAGATAGCAAATAGATTATCAGCAGGTGTAGATTTTATGGATAAAGGGAAATATGAGGATGCTATAAAGGAATTTGATGCGGTTTTAAAGTTAGATCCAGAAAATGAAAAAGCAAAGGAATATAGGCTTAAGGCTAAAATCGCCTTGCTTGAATTAAAAAGGGGAATACGTAAGAAACCAGAAAAAGAGGCAAAGCTTATAAAACCTATAAAACCATTAAAAACAGAAAAACCTAAACCTTCCACTTCTATTGCTCCTAAAGTAAAAAAGGAAGCATCTGTAAAGCCAAAGCTCATAGAAAAGACAGGTTTTGATATACTGATTTTCCCTTACAATCCATCTTCAGGAGGTATTGCAACTATTTATCTTGATGGTGAGAGAGTTACAAGTCTTAAAGGTGATCTTTTACAAAAGCTTCTTTTTATTGGTACTCAACCAGGAGCTCATGAATTGAAGGTAAAATGTGTAGGAGTGGGTGAAAGGGGATTAATGCAAGCATCTGCAAGGCAAAAGTTTTTCCTTAGACCAGGGGAGGTTATAACAGTTAAGTTAGAATGGAATAACAACAAAGGTATATTAAAGTTTATAGATTGATTTTGATACAATAAATAAAAATTAAAAAGTTCAACTTGAAAAGCAAATATTATTTTAAGTAAAGAAAATTTAAATATTTAAAATGAAAATTATTTTAATCTTCTTGCAATCTCCTCATGTATAATCTTTGCTTCTTTTTTATTACCAATATATCCTACTCTGATACTTAGGCTACTATTGTTCCTATCTATTCTTTTAATTTTTATTGTAACAGGGCTATTGTTTGCTCTTTGAGCTTTAATAGTAGCTCCTAACTGATCCTTTTTTTCACTTACAATTTTAATTTCCATATCCTTCAAAGTAGAGAGAGAAGCTGAATATACTTGATTTAAAGGTCTATTATAATCACGAACAAGAGCACCTTCAATATATTTATAAGTCCCTACTGCAAGGGCAGCACCAGCACCTGCACCAACCAAAAGGGCACATCCAGAGATGATAAGATTTGAAATAACAAGTAATATTACAATGATACGATGTATTTGTTTCATAATAGCCTCCTTTATCAAGATTGATTTTTATTTTGTAGTTGATATGGGAAATTGTCAAGGTAAATTTTTAAATAGATCGATATTTATGTATATGGCGGTAAAGTTAGGTTAACAAGATCAAAGGTAATGGGAAAAGGAAACATTGCTTAGAAAAATTAATGTTAAAGTGAATTGAAAAGATAAATTTTTGGTTTAAAATAAGCCTTACAGCTAAATTAGCAGCATTTATACTCTCTGTCGGATTGAATTATTAGGAGATAATCATAGTAATTTTAAAAATTCTTCTAAACTTAATTCAGCTTGTTTCAAAATGTGAGCTAATGTTGATCTTTTTATCGGTTTGTGAGCGGGAACTATTAATTTCAATTTTTTCTCTTTTGTATATTTGTGCAGTCTAATATGACTTCCTCTTTGCCTTACTACCACCCAACCATCTCGTTTTAGAGCATTTATAACCTTATCATAA
>JAFDIG010000077.1 GCA_019308145.1 Deltaproteobacteria bacterium
TTTTACTAATCTGAAGCATATGTTTCCTCAATCTTGCTTTTATGTAAATACAAAATGGCTAAAATCTTTGCCTGAAGATTTACAGGAGCTCATTAAGGTTAATGGTGCAGCAGCATGTTCAGCAGCGCGTGAGTTAGCAGCTCTAAAGAGGGATAGAGCTTTTAGGATCATGAAAAAAGCTGGAATTGAGATCATTAATCCAACACCTGAAGCATTAAAAGAATTTGTTAAAGCAGCTGATAAAGTTCATAAGAAATATGAAAAGAAGATTGGAAAAGCCTATCTCCAAGAAATATATAAAATAACAGGATATACCCCTACTACTGCTGGCAAATAAAAAGTAGTAGCCCCATGGTAGGAGGCGGTCCCCCCCTCCCGCTTCCTATTCCTTTATTTGTTTTTAGGAGAGATAAAATGAAACATTTCTTTGATAATATAGACAACTATTTAGGTTATGCAGAAGAAGCTGCCTTAGCCATTTCTCTCTTTGTATGTATGATGGTCTTATTTATAAATGTTTTATTAAGATCTATTTTTAATTTTATTCTTCCTTTTCCTGATGAACTTGCACGTTATCTTATGATTTATATAATTTATCTTGGAATGAGTTTGGGGTTTAAAAAAGGGTCTCAATTAAGGTTAGATATAATGATTAATATCTTTCCAAATTATAAACGCTTTTTTGAGCTATTAGCTGATTTTATTTCACTTTTTGCAGCTATAACCATTGTTATTTGCGGATATAAATATACAAAGGAACTATTTTGTAGTAACGAAATATCATCTGTGCTTGAAATACCTCTTTTTATTTTATATGGAATAGCACCTCTTACTGCAATTTTTATGGGATTTCGGCTTACACTTGCTATAATAAAAAACCTTAAATAAGGAGCAAAAGTCATGAATATAATTATTGTTTTAATTGTACTTATTCTTTTATTATTAACATCGATTCCTGTAGGGATTGCCCTTTATTTGACAGGATTTTTATTCATAGTTTTTACTACTGATATTTCTTTAAACTTTATAGGACAGGTTATTGTAGGAGGGGTGGATAAGTTTTCTCTCCTTGCTGTTCTTTTCTTTCTTATTGCTGGTAATCTTTTAACAAGAGGAACTGTTGTGAGAGGTCTTGTAGGAATTGCAAAGACCATGGTAGGTTTTCTTAGAGGTGGTTTGCCTATGAGTGGGGTAGTTGCTTGTGGCCTATTTGGCTCTGTTTCTGGCTCTAATGTAGCCACTTTAGCTGCCATTGGTGGTATGATGATGCCAGCAATGAGGGAAGAGGGTTATGATCCGCAATTTACTACTGGCCTTATGACTTCTAATGCAATTTTAGGTGTTATTATCCCTCCCAGCATACCCATGATTATTTATTGCGCGATTACAAATTCATCGATTGGGAGATTGTTTATTGCAGGGGTTTTACCTGGTGTATTGATTATCATTTGTATGTGTGTTTATTGTTATTTTTATGCAAAAATAAGACATATTGCTAAAACTTCTTTTCCTACACCTAAAGAGATACTTATATCTTTTAAGGAAGGGATTGGTGGATTACTTGTCCCTATTATTATTTTTGGTGGCATCTATTCTGGATTTTTTACAGCAACAGAAGCTTCTGTTGTTGCTACTGTTTATGCATATATTGCTGAACTTTTTATTTTTCGTGAAATGAGCTTTAAGGAGGCCTACAAGATAACTATTGAAGCCTGTGTAATGACAGGGGTAATTATGTTCATTGTAGTAGGTGCTGTGCTTTTTGGAAATTATCTTTCCTTGGAACAAGTTCCATTGGCTGTAACTAAATTTATCTCTGCAAACGTAAGCACTAAGTTTGCATTCATTACTTTAATTATTATATTCTTGATATTTCTTGGGATGGTTTTAGAGTTGGTAGCAGCAATGTTGATAATTACCCCTGTTTTTATGCCGAGTGTTGCTAAATTTGGTATTGACCCTATACATTTTGGTATGATTATTATATTAGGATTGGCGATAGGTTTTATCACTCCTCCTGTTGGTTTAAATCTTTATGTTGCTTCGTCTATGACAAAAATGGAATTGAGTAAAGTTATAAAAGCAACTTTACCATTTGTTATAATATTAATTATTTCATTTTTATTGGTTGCTTATTTTCCTACAATTTCTCTTTGGTTGCCTAAAATTCTTTTAGGAAGTAGTTGAAAAAGAAAAGCTATAATTAAATTATAAAAATTAAGGAGGAAAAAAATGGATTTTAAAGGAAGAGTTGCTATTGTTACTGGAGGGGCGAGTGGAATAGGAAAAGCTGTTGTTTTAAAACTTGCAACGCTTGGTGCAAAGGTTGCGATTGTTGATATCAATGAGGAGAATGCGAATAAGGTAGTTGATGAAGTAAAAAACTTAGGCAGTGAAGCAATTGCTATAAAAACTGATATATCAAACTATGAGCAGACAAAAGAGATGGCAAAAAAGGTTTATGAGAAATTCGGAAAGATTGATGTTCTTATTAATAATGCTGCATGGGATAAGATTGAATTTTTTATGAATAATGAGCCTGAACTTTGGTATAAATTGATCGATATAAACCTTAAAGGACCAATCCATGTGACCAGGGCAGTGCTTGAATATATGACAAAACAAGAGACAGGAGGAAGTATTGTAAACGTTGTTTCTGATGCAGCTAAGGTTGGAAGTACAGGGGAGGCTGTCTATTCTGCTACAAAAGGTGGAGTCTACTCGTTTACAAAATCTATTGCGAGAGAGATGGCAAGATATAATATCAGGGTGAATAGCACATGTCCTGGTCCAACCCAAACCCCTTTGTTTGAAGATGTTGTAAAAACTATGCCTAAAGTTGTTGAATCGATCAAGAAATCAATACCAATGAAAAGGGTGGCAGCCCCAGAGGAGCAAGCAAATGCAATAGTATGGCTTGCTTCTGATGAGGCAAGCTACATTACTGGCCAGGCTTTAAGTGTAAATGGTGGCCTAAACATGTGTTAAGTTAAAGGGAGAAAAAATGGAAGAAAAAAAACACATATTGTTTGAGGTTCATGAAAAGATAGGCATTGCAACTTTTAACCGTCCGGAGAAGGGAAATGCTTTTGATTGGACAACAATAAAAGAGATGGAAGAGATATTATACAGAGTTGAGCATGATGAGGGTATTAGAGGAATGATCTTAACCGCAAAAGGGAACGAATATTTTTGTGTTGGTGCTGATATCAATTTGATGAAATCCATTGAAGGAAAAGAATATGCTGAATTTCTTCTTGCGGGGCTACGAATGAATGAGAAACTTCAGCGATCGAGAAAACCAACAATTGCCGCTATAAATGGATGGGCAGTAGGCGCAGGTGGAGAGATAGCAATGTCTTGTGATTTAAGAATTGCTTCAACTAATGCAAAAATTGGTGTTCCTGAGCTAAAGATCGGCTTAATCCCAGGTTGGGGAGGCATATTTAGGCTTACAAGGCTTGTTGGGCAAACAAAAGCTTTAGAAATGGTTTTAACTGCATCAAATATTCCTGCGAAAGAGGCGAAAGAAATAGGGCTTATAAACAAGGTTGTTGAACCAGAAAAGTTAATAAATGAGGCAAAAGCCATGATGGGAAAGATCCTCCAAAATGCACCTATTGCTATATCTTTGGCAAAATACATTATACGTTCCGAAGCTGAAATACCATTTTACATAGGAGAAAATTATGAGGCAATGGTTAGTATTTTAACCTTTCTAACAAGAGATGGAAAAGAAGGAATGGAGGCTTTTTTTGAAAAAAGAGAACCTTCATGGGCAGGTACCTAAAAAGATAAAAATTTTTTTAATTTATTTATAAAAAGTAAAATAAGGGGGGATCAAACTTTAAAGGAGGATGATGTTATGATAAGTAAAAGAACTATAGTTATTACCCTACCAATCCTTTTTGTAGCTCTTTTTTGTTTTGGGACTCTAAATGCAGAAACAGGGGTTACAAAAAAGGAGATACGTGTTGGAGGGTCCCTTGATTTAACAGGTCCAGCTGCATTCATGGGTCAAGGTGTGTTGCGTGGTATTAAGCTATACTTTAAAAAGATAAACGCAGAAGGTGGAATATATGGCCGTAAACTTAGGTATATAGCAGAAGATGATTCATATGTGGTTGCTAAAGCTGTTGCTAATTATAAAAAGTTGACATTAAAACATAGGGTTTTTTGTTTGTTAGGCTCAACTGGAAGTGTTGCCCCAAAGGCTATGATTCCTTACTTACAAGAGGATAAAGTTCCTTTAATTGGTCCTTATGGTTATACTTCTGCTATGTTTCGTCCACCTCATCGCTATCTATTTAATATCTACTCTTCTTGTGAAGAGCATGCATGAATTTTAGCAGATTTTGTAAAGGATAGACTAAAGATCAAAAAACCAATAATCGGTTTATTAGCAGAAGATAACGAGATCGGACAGGATACTATCAGAGGAGCAAAGAGGCAGATGGCAAAGTATGGATGGGGTGAACCAGTGGTAGAACTTTATAAACGCTCTGCAATTGATTTTAGCTCTCAGGTTTTAAGGCTTAAAGCAAAAAACGTTAATGTATTTTTCTTCCCTGTGATTTCATCTCATGGAGCAGCCATATTAAAGGAGTGTCAGAAAGCTGATTTTACTCCTTATCTTTTTGGTGCAGCAACTATGACAGATTTGAGATTTCTTAAAAAAGCAGGGGAGTCAGCCTTTTATGGAAAAGGGTTAAGATCCTTTTCTACTCAGGTAAATGAAAGAGGGGATTCTCCCGGGGCAAAGGAGTTTAGAGAGGCTTTAGCAAAATATGATCCAACAAATAAAGATCCTAACTCATTTAATTTGTTTGGTTATGGTATCGCTAAGGTTTTATGCGAGGGGATTAAGAGAGCTGGAAAAAAATTGACAAGAGAAAAGTTGGTTGATGCACTTGAAACTCTTAAAAACTATAAAACAGGGATATTTGCTCCAATAACCTATGGTAAAAATATACGTCAAGGGACAGATGCTGCACGTATATTAAAGGTAGATAAAGCAAAGAAGATCTTTGTAGTGGAAACAGGATGGTTACACCCAAAAGATTAAATTAAGCCTTTATAATCCCCCCTTTTTTATAAGAAGGAGTCTTTTATGGTTATAATAGATGGAATTGTAAATGGGGTTGCTTTGGGTTGTGTTTATGCATTAATAGCTTTGGGCTTTGTTCTGATCTATAAGGCTACAAAGATAATCAATTTTGCTCAAGGCGAAATCATGATGTTTTCTTCCTATATCTGTTACACGTTTATAACTTTTTTTCATTTTAACTTTATCCTCTCGTTTGTTTTGGCTGTTTTTGCTGGCTTTTTACTTGGTTCTGTATTAGAAAAACTTTTTATCAGGCCTCTTATTGGCTATCCTATCCTTCCTGTTGTTATTGCTACTATAGGTATTTCAATGGTGCTTCAAGCGATTGCAGGACTTTTATGGACATTTGAACCACAGAAAATGGACCCTTTCCCAATGACACCTCATCAATTCTGGAAGGTTACAATATCTCCAGTTCATTTATGGACAATTATTATTACAGTTGCATTGATGATCATATTTTTTGTTTTCTTTCGTTATACAATCCTTGGGATATCTCTTAGAGCTATTGCAGAAGATCTTTTAGGTTCTATGGCTAGTGGAATTGCTGTAAGAAGGATGTTTAATTTTACATGGGGATTAGCGTCAGCTTTAAGTGCTATTGCTGGGGTATTAGTTGCTCCAATTGTTTTTCTTCATCCTCACATGGGAGTTGTTGGGTTAAGAGCCCTGCCTGCTGCGGTGCTTGGGAGTTTTGGAAGTATTCCAGGTGCTATAGTTGGAGGGTTGGTTTTAGGCCTATCTGAAACCATAGCAGGTCTTTACTTACCAAAAGAGATCAAGGATGTCTTTCCATGGTTGGTTCTTTTTGTGGTTTTAATCATAAAGCCTGAAGGAATATTTTACAGATATGAACAGAAAAAGGTGTAGAGATGAGAACATTTACAATAAAATTAGGAAAGAAGAGAATCCGATTTTCTGATCGAATGATTAAAGAGGAAGAAGAGAAGAGATGGTGGATTCTTCCTTTGATCGTTTTAACATATCTTTTGCCTTTATTTGTAGGAGAGTATACGGTATATTTACTAAATTTGGTAGCAGTAGCTATTATTGGTGCTGTATCGCTTGATATCTTATGTGGTTTTTGTGGACAGCTTTCTTTAGGTCATGCTGCTTTTTTTGCTATTGGTGCCTACTCTTATGGCATATTTCATATGACATTTCATTTTGGTTATTTCCTTTCTTTTATCTTAGCTGGATTCTTTGGTGCGTTATTGAGTCTTCTTATAGGGATACCATCACTTAGATTAAAAGGGCTTTATCTTGCTATTGCAACAATGGGTTTTACCTTTATTATTGAGGATGCTATTCGCTTTTTTAAAGAATGGACACACGGGGTAGAAGGGTTCAGGGTATCAAGGATCATCGATTTAGGCTTTATTAAATTACATTCTGGCAAACCTGAATTTTACTATTTTATCTACACAATAGTTATACTGGTTGTAATTTTTTCAAGATTTTTACTTCACAGTAAACTGGGGAGAGCTTTTACCAGCATTAGGGATAGTGATGTTGCCGCTGAAGTAAGCGGTGTAAACTTACTTCTTTATAAGGTTCTTGCATTTGCTATAAGCTCTTTTATTGCTTCAATTGCTGGAGCCTTTATGGCTGTTATAATAGGAACGATTAGTCCTGAGGATTTTAATATTTTTCTTTCTATTAATTATCTTGTAATGCTCGTGATTGGAGGTATGGGAACCGTTTATGGGGCAGTTATAGGGGCAATTTTTATAACCTTTTTGCCTGAATGGATAACTGCTTTAAGGGATGCCTTGCTTCCTCCTGGAACAGAAATATCTGTTTTACAGTTTTTAATCTATGGTTTGATTATTCTTATATTTATTGTTTTTGAGCCGAATGGTTTTTATGGAAGATGGCTTGTTATAAAAAACTATTTTAAGAAATTTCCGTTTAATGAGAAAAGGATAGGTCGAG
Source organism: Deltaproteobacteria bacterium (assembly GCA_019308145.1). Taxonomy (GTDB): domain Bacteria; phylum Desulfobacterota; class JAFDIG01; order JAFDIG01; family JAFDIG01; genus JAFDIG01. The sequence goes on from JAFDIG010000077.1 coordinate 7,043, forward strand.
TTGCCTGGATTCTTCGTTGGAGGTAAGAATGAAAATCCTTGAAGTAGAAGATCTGTTTATAGCTTTTAGAGGGCTTGTAGCCTTAAATGGAATCTCTTTTTCTGTTAATGAAGGTGAGATATTTGGTCTTGTTGGCACAAATGGTTCAGGGAAAAGCACCTTTTTCAATTGTGTGAACAGATTATATAAACCACAAAGAGGAAAGATAATATATAAGGAAAAGATTAATCTACTTAAAAACCCGAGTTATAAGATACCAGAATTAGGGATTGCAAGGACATTTCAGAATCTGGAGCTCTTTCATTATACAAGAGTTTTGGATAATATTATGGTTGGCTTACATCCAAGGTTAAAGATAAGGAGGTTTTTTAAAGACTTTTCAATCAAAGGATTGATTAAAAGCTGGAATTGGGATAAGGATGAAGCATTTAAGATCCTTGATTTCCTTGGAATAACAAGATTCCATGCCCGTTTGGTTTCTGATTTACCTTATGGAATTCAAAAACTTATCGAGCTTGGGAGGGCATTAGCAGCAAGACCAAAACTTCTTTTACTTGATGAGCCATCAGCTGGAATGAATGATCAGGAGACTCGTGAGATTGCAAGGTTAATTAAAGCGATGCGGGAAGAATATGGGATTACTGTTTTGTTGGTAGAGCATGACATGAATCTTGTCCAGTCTATATGTGATACCCTCTGTGTTTTGGATTCAGGCAATATCATAAAGATAGGAAAGCCTGATGAGGTCACAAAGGATCCTCAAGTAATAAATATCTTTTTAGGGGAAGAAGATAATGCTTAAATTAGAGGGCGTTGAAACATATTATGGTAGAATAAAGGTGCTTCAAGGGATATCTATTGAGGTGCCAGAAGGTTCAATTGTGGCTATTTTAGGATCTAATGGTGCAGGGAAAAGCACAATTTTAAAGGTTATATCTGGTTTTATAATATGTGATTATGGATATATCGAATTTATGGGGAAAAGAATAGAAAATTTGGATCCTCATAAAATTGTAAAAATGGGTATATCACAGGTTCCTGAAGGAAGACACACCTTTGATGATTTAACTGTTGAAGAAAATTTAAAAGCAGGAGCAGCTATTTTACGAGATAAATCCAAAATCAAGAAAAAGATTGAAGAGGTATATGATCTTTTTCCCAGGCTTTCTCAACTTAGAAAACAAAAGGCTAAATATCTTTCTGGTGGTGAAAGGCAGATGGTGGCGATTGGGAGAGCTTTAATGGCAGAGCCAAAAGTGCTCCTTTTAGATGAGCCATCTTTAGGACTTTCACCCAAGTTGGTTAAAGAGATATTTAAAAGGATAAAGATGATAAATGAACAGGGTATAACTATTGTTATGGTGGAGCAAAATGTAGTGCTTGCACTTGGACTTGCTCAGATGGGATATGTTATTCAAAATGGCAGGGTTGAACGATATGGAACATCTAAAGAACTTTTAGCAGATGAAGAAGTAAGAAGTGCTTATCTTGGAGAAGGAAAATATATAGATAGGAAGGAGTTATGGGAAGGCAGAATAAGAGTGAAAAAATA
>JAFDIG010000078.1 GCA_019308145.1 Deltaproteobacteria bacterium
TAAATCAAAACGCAAGGTTTTTTAAAATTTTATTTATAATTCAGAAGGAAGTTCTTTTAACTCAGACAAGGTAAAAACTGGCCCATCATCACAAACATATTTAGAGCCAATATTACATCTTCCACATATACCTATACCACATTTCATTCTTCTCTCTAAGGTAGTTATGATTTGTGTATCGTCAAATTTCATTTCAGATAAAGCTTCAAGAACAAATTTTATCATTATAGGGGGACCACAAGTTATAGCAACTTTCCCTTCAGGAGATGGATTTTCCTCCTTTAAAACTGCTGGAACAAAGCCTACTCTCTTTTCCCAATTAGGAAATTCTTTATCAACAGTAAGCACTAAATTTAGGTCATCTCTTTTTTCCCACTCCTTAAGGTCATCTTTATAACATAGATCGTCAGGGGTTCTTGCACCATAGATAATAGAAATATCACCATAATCCTTACGGTTATCAAGCATAAAAAGGATTAATGTTCTAAGAGGTGCAAGCCCAATACCCCCACCAATAAAAAGGATATCCTTGCCTTTCATCTTATCATAGGGAAACCAGTTACCTAAAGGAGCACGAACACCTATTACATCTCCTTCAGATAAGCGATGCAACTGGCTTGTTACTTCGCCAACCTTCATTACGCTAAATTGTAAATATTCCTTTCTTGTTGGAGGAGAATTAATAACAAAGGTAGACTCGCCAACGCCAAAAACTGAGAGTTGACCAACTTGTCCTGGTTCAAAACTAAATTCTTTTTGAACCTTTTTATCATTAAAAACAACCTGAAAAGATTTAATATTTGGGGTTTCATCGATAATTTTAGTAACAGTTGCTAGATAAGGAAGATATGGATTCTTAGGCAGATTCATTTGCCGCCTCCTTTAGATCAATGATAACCTTTCTTATATCAACAGATGCTGGACAACTCTTTATACAGCGTCCGCAACCACAACAGGCGATCATACCATCATATCTATCAGGAAAATATGAAAATTTATGTCCGACACGGTTTCTAAATCTTTCTGCTTTTGTAGGCCGTGGGTTATGTCCGCTTCCTTCAAGGGTAAAGTGAAAGAACATGCATGCATCCCAAGTACGAATTCTTTCCCCCTCGCTATCTGAAGTTTCATCAGTTATATTAAAACAATAACATGTTGGACAAAGATAGGTGCATACACCACAACTTAAACAATGCGCGAGCTCCTTTTCCCAAAAATTTGTATTAAAAAGTTTTAAGATATCAGCTGAAAGCCCTTTTGTATCAAAAGGAGACTCGAGTTTTTCATTTGCTTCATCTTTTACTTTTTCAGCTTCTTTGCTATATGCATCACCATCCTTTAGATTTAATTCGTTTAAAAGTTTTTCTCCTTTTTCAGTTATAGTCTCAACAAAAAATCCATCCTTAACCTTTGTAATCAATATATCGGAACCTAAACTATCAGCAGGGCTTGAACCTACTGCCTTGCAAAAGCATGTTGGTTCAGGATCTGTACAAGTCATAGTAATAAATAAACTCTTCTCTCTTCTATTTTGGTAATATATATCAGGATGTTTTGGATTCAAAAAAACCTTATCAAAAACAAGAAAACCCCTTGCATCACAAGGCCTTGTTCCTAAAACAACCGTTTCAGGTGCCTCTATTGTTTCACTTATTTCAACAGAGAACTTTTTTAGATCTTTAGGGTCTTTTTTATATTCAAATCTAAAAAGGGTTTCTGTTTGAGGAAAGATTGTGTTTTTTGCAGAAGATGTTGCCTGCTTTTCAAAATATGGCTTTATTCCATCTTTAAATTCTACAAAGCGAACTATAGAATTCTCTTTTACTGGAACAAAAAGCCTTCTTTTTTTAGAAAGATTTTTTACAAAGATATCAAACTCATTTTCAGGAATAAACCAGCTCATACTCATCACCATTCCCTTTCCTTAATCTTTGCTTCTTCAACCTGAAAGGTATAAAGTGGAGGAGTTGCCTCAAGATCTATCCCTGCCTTGTAATCAAATAACTCTTCAACAATTTGATTCATCTTCTGCTTTATCTTAAAGATTGGGATATCCATAGGGCATACCCTCTCACATTCACCACATGAAACGCATCTGCCAGCTAAATGTATTGCATGAATAAGTTGTATCATAACCTTTTCAGTTATGTTACTCTTTAAACTTATCCAATGCGGATTTCTGCTTTCCATAACACATTGATCCTGACAAACACACATAGGACATACATTACGGCAAGCATAACATCTAATGCAGCGTGAAAGTTCTTTGTTCCAATACTCAAACCTTACGTTTAAATCTTCTTTTTCCATCTCCTCAACAATTTTATACTCTAACTCCTTTGGTCTTGATGGTTCAATCGTCTCCCCAACAAGATGATCATAGATAACAGGTGTTGGATATTGGCACCATAAACATTTATCAGCCAACAGATCATCTTTTTCAAACCTTTTTTCTTCATCAGAGGTTTTTATAATCACTGAATCAGATTCAACCTTTGCTTCTGTTACTCGTGATATATCCATCTTTTCTTTTAGCTTTTTAATGCTTATAACACCTGTACATGGTATGCCAATAATTCTTAAGTTATCACGATTTATCAAACCCTCTTGAATGAGCTGAACAACTGCTCTGCTATCACATCCTTTAACAACTATGCCAACCTTTTTATCTTTCACTGTTTTTAGATAAGATGCATTATTATGAACGCAAAATATATTCATAACAAGATCATCAAGATCCTTTTCTTCATAGACAAAGAGAGGCTTTACATGGATAGGATCATATCCTCGCCCATAAGCAATAAAGAAGTCAACGTTATTAAGCTCATTTTTTATCAGTTCTGAGATCTTTTCTTCTCTATCTGTCACTTTTTTCCTCCCTTTTAGGTGCAGGGCCTAAATTATGGATCTGCTCGGTAAATTTTGTTACAACTTGTTGCCACCTCTGACCTTCAGATGCAGAGACCCAAGTGTACTCAAACCTATTAGGATCTATGCCCATAAAAGGTAGAAACCTTTTAAGCACCTCAAGTCTTCTGCGAGCATAAAAGTTACCTTCAGAATAATGACAATCCCTTGGATGACAGCCTGATACAAGCACGCCATCAGCACCACTCTCTAAAGCCTTTACTACAAATAATGGATCCACACGACCTGAACAAGGAACCCTTATGATTCTTAAGTCAGTTGGTTGTTTAAAACGTGAAACCCCGGCTGTATCTGCACCCCCATATGAGCACCAATTACACAAAAAACCAACGATTTTTGCTTCTTTTTTTTCTTCAGCCATGAAGATAACCCCATATATTTAAAGTTTATTAAAATAATGTAGAAAATAATTTTTAATAGATTTTTTTGCTATCTCAAGCGTGGAAAAAAGCTTTTACCTCTGCCAACAATTGATTATCTGTAAACTGCTGTAACTGAATAGCCCCTGGAGGACAGGTAGCAGTGCAAAGTCCACAGCCTTGACATACAGTTTCAATTACTGAAGCAACTATTTTACCCATTGGGGTTTTCTTTTCCTCAATTGCACCATAAGGACAAGTTTGTATGCATTTCTTACAATCAACACAAAGCATTTCATTTACATGAGCAATCTGTGGGTCTGATTCAAGCAGATCCTTAGAAAAAAGTGATAAGACCTTGCTCGCAGCAGCGCTTCCTTGCCCTACTGATGCAGGGATATCCTTTGGACCTTGACATGCACCAGCAAGAAAGACTCCAGCAGTATTTGTCTCAACAGGTCTTAGTTTTGGATGACTTTCAATATAAAATCCATAAGGATCATAGGAAATCCTTAATTTTTCAGCAAGCTCCCTTGCCCCTTCTTCTGCTATTGCCCCTGTTGCTAAAACAACAAGATCAGCTTCCAGTTCAACTTGTGTTCCTAAAAGGGTATCACTACCTCTTACTACCATTTTATCTCCTCTTTTAAATATACGTGAAACCCTTCCTCTTATATATTTTACCCCATACTCCTCTTGAGCCCTACGAACGAACTCCTCATATCCTTTGCCAGGAGCCCTTATATCCATATAAAAGACATAGGATTGGGAGTCTGGTATATGATCCTTAGTAAGAATTGCCTGTTTTGCGATATACATGCAACAGAAATTAGAACAATATGGAACACCTAATGATTTATCCCTTGATCCAACACATGCTACAAATACTATTGTTTTTGGCTCCTTATTATCAGATGGCCTTAAAATATGACCAGAGGTTGGGCCAGATGCATTTAGCAAACGTTCATACTGAATGCTTGTAATAACATCTAAATACTTTCCTGCACCATACTCTTTTATTTTTGTATGGTCAAAAAGTGAATACCCCGTTGCTACAATGATTGCGCCAACTTTTTCTGTAACAATTTCATCTTGCATTTCATAATCAATAGCTTGAACAGGGCAAATCTTTGCACAGACTCCACATTTTCCTTTGATAAATTGGCGACAATAATTAGGATCTATCTTTGCTTTCTTTGGTATAGCTTGAGGGAAAGGGATATTTATAGCAGTAGTTGGGGCAATTCCTTCATTAAAAGGATCAAAAGCCTTCTTGCTGGGACATTTTTCCATACATAATCCGCACCCAGTACATTTTGTCCAATCTACATAGGTAGCTTTCTTTCTTATTTTAACTTCATAATTTCCAACATAACCTGATATTTCCTCTATCTCAGAGTATGTATAAAGCTTGATATTTTCATGCTGGCCTACATCAACCATTTTTGGCCCAAGAATACATATTGAACAGTCAATAGTAGGGAAGGTTTTATCAAGTTTGGCCATTTTACCGCCGATACTTGGATTCTTTTCAACAAGTATAACCTTAAGACCGCCATCAGCACAATCAAGAGCAGCCTGCATACCAGCAACTCCCCCACCAATAACAAGAACATTTTTGTTTACTTTAAATGATTTTGGAAATAATGGCTGATTTAAAGTAACCTTAGCAACAGCCATTCTTACGAGGTCAATAGCCTTTTTTGTATTTGCTTCTTTGTCAACTCCAACCCAGGATACATGCTCTCTGATATTTGCCATCTCAAACATATATCTATTAAGACCAGCTTTTTCCACTGTGCGTCTAAAAGTATTTTCATGCATCCTTGGAGAACATGATGCAACCACAACCCCATCTAATTTCTCTTTTTTTATAGCCTCCTGTATCTCGAGTTGCCCTGGCTCTGAACAGGTATACATATAGTCAGTGGAGTAAACAACATGAGGAAAACGCTTTGCTTCCTCAGCCACCTTTTTAACATCTACAGTTCCTGCTATATTACTCCCACAATGGCAAATAAAAACACCAATCCTCATGTAGAACTGCCTCCTTTAAAGGGAAAGCTAATTTTTAGAAGAAATGGATTCCTTTTCACTTTTTTCTTTTTCCTTTAAGCCTTTTTCTATCTTCTCTAAAAAGTGATCACTTTTTACATTATGTTTATCGATCATTAACTCAGAAGCAGAAAGTCCAAAAGATAATCCCATAAGTTGAGTTATATAAAGGATAGGAATATGAAAATCAAATCCCTGATCTCTATTTATTTGATCCTGTCTCAAATCAAGATTTTGCTGGCAAAGTGGGCATGCAACTGCCACAGCATCGGCTCCAGATTCTATAGCGGTTTTTAATATATCACCAGATAGTTTTGTTACAATCCTTCTTTTTGTTACACCATAAGCTGCTCCACAACATTCTAATTTATATGAAAAATAAGGGACATTTGCTCCGATTGTTTCAAGGATAGTATCCATTGATATAGGGTTTTCAGGATCATCAAATTGAGCAACATCTGGGGGGCGTGTAAGGAGACAACCATAATATGGAACTATGTTAACTCCAATGAGAGGTTTTATAACCTTTTTGGAAATATTTTCCTTTCCAACATCTTCATAAAGGATTTGTAAAAAAGATTTTGCTTCTACATTTAAGTTGAAAGGTTTATCAAGTAAAGAATTTACCTTTTTTTTGAAACCATCATCTTTGCTCATATTATATATAGCCTTTTTAAAAGCGGAAAGGCACTCAGGACAAGGGGTAACAAGGGTATCTCTTCCCATCTCCTCAACAATTGCTAAATTTCGTGCTGCTACCGCAGATGCAAAGAGATGATCAACCGTATGTGCTGGGCTAGCACCACAACAACTCCAATCAGGAATCTCAATAAGCTCTACTTTCAAAATATCTGCAACCTTTCTTGTAGAAACATCATACTCTTTTGCAGAGCTTTCAAGTGAACATCCAGGGTAATAAGCAAATGATAATTTACTCATTATTCTTAATCCCTTCAACAAATCTGGTAAAGATTTTTTCAACGCTATCTTTCCCTTTGATATTTACAGGAAAAAAGTTTAGCTTTCCTTTTGGTAGGATCTTTGGACCTAAATCAGCATCAGTTAATAATTTTCCTGATTTTAAATTGTATTTCATAAGTATTTCTATTTCGAATATACGTCCATGTTTTTTAACTGATTCAAGGAAGATATCATAAAAGAGCTTTACATCCTTTTCTTTTACTTTGTTCTCTTTCCGTGCGATTATTCTACATATATCCATCACGTTAGCAACATCAATCTGACATGGGCAGCGGGTTGTACATGCTTCGCAAGTAGCACACAACCATATTGCTTTTGAATTTAACACTATCTCTTTTTGCCCAATCTGTATAAGCCTCATAATTTGACTTACTGGATAATCAAAAGCAAAACTAAAAGGACAACCAGCTGTGCACTTACCACACTGATAACATTCTGATATCTTCTGGCCACTTAAAGTCTCAACCTGATTTACAAAGTTTTCATCTGTTGAAGTAGTTAAATTGATTAAAGCCATCTATTTCTCCATGTGAATAAAAACACAAATTAAATCAAAAAAATTTTAAATTTACTTATCTTAATCTTAGGATGATTTTATTTAACAGAATATTCCAATAATGTCAAGTAGAATTAGCACCTGTACAGTAGAAAAGGTCTTTATGTTGGTGAATTTTTTAAATTTGTAAACTAAAAAAATAAGGAGGGTTTCAACCCTCCTTAAAATACATACCAAAAACCACTTACTTAAAATATCAAAAAGATTTTTTTATTTTGATTCTTTGACAATAAGATAGCCTATTTTTTATTTAAAACTTTTGTAAGGATTTAAAAAAACCGCTACTTCACTATCATAATAATGTACAAAAGCTATATCATTATACCCATTTTTATCCAGATCAGATATATGTACAGCAAACGGTTGAACTTTTGTAACAAATTTTTTCTCAATAAAGTCTCTTCCATTACCTTTATTCATATAAACATGCAGCATTGAAACTTTAGCAAACCTTGCCACCACAATCTCTAATTTGCCATCATTATTTAAATCCCCTACATCCATCGACCAAGTAACATTACCAGGAGCAAGTACTGCATTTTTTGTATAATTCCCTTCTTTATCTCCAAAGAGTATCAATACCTTGCCTGATAGCTCCATGGTACAAATCAAATCCATAATTCCATCTCCATCCATATCAGCAACCTTCACCACCCTTGGGCGAGGACGCAAGCCATCAAGATGTGGAAGGGCTATTTTTTTGAAAAGTTCATATTTAAAAGGAGATTTCTTCTGTTTAAAGATCCTTATATCATCAGAAAAGTGATTAGCAACTATAATTTCAGGTATGCTATCCTTGTCAATATCAGAAACAACAGGATGCAAGGAAGCCAAGCCTGATGGGATTAACTCTTCTTTAAATTTAAAATTGCCTTTATTTATAAGAACAGAAATAGAATTCCCGTTTAAACTACCCGTAATAAGATCAGGTTTTTTATCTCCATTTAGATCATAGGAGACAACAGAATAGGAGGTGCTGCTGGGAAGAGAAACAGATTTAACCTCAACAAAATCAACTCCTTTTTGATTTTTAAAAATAACAGCTCTATCCTCTCCTTCTGAAACCACTACTATATCATTAAAACCGTCTCCATCAAGATCCGCTGAAGCTGACTCATTTGGATGAAATGGAACCTTCTTCTTTAAAAAAAGGCTGAACTTACCCATTTTATTGTTTAAAAGGATATCAATACTGTCTCCCCGATGATTTGTTGATATAAGATCGAGATAGCCATCATTGTTTAAATCAGCTGCGGTTAATCCCCTCGGAATTTTATCAACCTTATAAAGATCAAAAGGATAACTCCTCTTTACTTTTTTTGCCTCTTTTTCTGGTTTTTTATGAATAACCTCTTGTTGTGCAGCACAACCAAAAATAAAAGTAGCAATTAACATGAAAAAAATGAACTTGAAATATTTCACTTTTACCTCCTTTGTATCAGCTTTTTGTTTTGTTTTTCTCCATGAATCAATAATAAAATTCAATATAGTAGTGATTCAATAAATTGAATTCCTATGTTAAATAAAAAATCTAAATATTGCAATGATAGTTGTTATAAAAGCTGTCATGAAACCTATAAACCAGGTTAACTGATTAAACCTTTTGTTCATCTCCACAAAACGTTT
>JAFDIG010000079.1 GCA_019308145.1 Deltaproteobacteria bacterium
CTTAATGTTTCTCAAATGACTGATCTAAGAAACCGTTTGAGGGAGCAAGGTGTCGAAATAAAGGTAGCAAAAAATACTTTATTAAGAATTGCTGCAAAAGATACAGAACTTGAAAAAGTCAAAGACTTTTTTTTAGGTCCAACTGCTTTGGTCTTTGGGTATAAAGATCCTATTGCTCCTTCTAAAATATTGGTAGATTATGCAAAGGATCAACCAGCATTAAAAATAAAGGCAGGTATTGTAGAAGGTAAAGTTTTAAAAAAAGATGAAATAGAACAATTAGCTGAACTACCAAGTCGTGAAGTTCTTATTGCTCAACTCTTGATGTTGATGAAAAGTCCTGTAACACGATTTGTAAATGTTTTAGCATCTCCTTTAAGAAAAACTCTTTTAGTCTTTAATATGATCAAAGAAAAAAAAGCATCAAGCTGATGTAACAAGAAATATCCAAGGAGGGTTTTAAATGGCAAATATTACAAAAGATGATGTAATAAATTATATAGAAAATATGACTGTTTTAGAATTAGCAGATTTAGTAAAAGAATTGGAAGAAAAGTTTGGTGTTTCAGCTGCAGCTGTATCTGCAGCAGCGCCTGCTGCTGCTCAACCAGCTGAAAAAGAACCTGAGAAGGAAAAAACAGAATTTAATGTTATATTAACAAGTTTTGGATCCAAAAAGATTCAAGTAATTAAAGAGGTTAGAGCTATCACTGGTTTAGGGTTAAAAGAAGCAAAAGATCTAGTTGAAGGTGTCCCAAAGCCTTTAAAAGAAGGTATCCCTAAAGAAGAAGCAGAAGCAATTAAGAAAAAAATAGAAGCAGCAGGAGGCGCAGTGGAGATCAAATAAAAAAACCTTATAAGGCAGAAAAATGACATTAAATTTTTACTTAATGTAAAAATTTATAAAATGGGAATAAAATTCCAATAATATGCCTATTATAGATTCTAAAATTTTTCAACAAATAAAATTAAAAAGATAAAAAGGGGAGAGGATTAAATATTTTTTATCCTCTTTTCCTTTTATAAGGGAGAATTATCAATATGGTTCGTCCAACAACTGTAACCCGAAGAATTAGAAAAAATTACGGGAAAATAAAAGAAATAGGAGAAATTTCAAATCTTATAGATGTACAACTCTCATCTTACGCAAAAACTTTACAAGCAGATGTTCCACCTGATGAGAGAAAAAATGTTGGACTTCAGGCAGTTTTTAATACTGTTTTCCCAATAAAAGATATATACAATAATGCATCCCTTGAGTTTGTCAGTTATAGATTTGGAAAGCCGAAATATGATGAGTCAGAATGTCTTTTAAGAGGAATAACCTATGCAGCTCCCCTTAAGGTTACATTCAGATTAGTAGTTTATAACACAGAAGAAAATTCTCATCCTGTAAAGGCTATTAAAGAGCAGGAAGTCTATTTTGGTGAAATACCTTTGATGACCAAAAGGGGAACTTTCATAATAAATGGAACTGAAAGGGTCATTGTAAGCCAGCTTCACCGATCTCCTGGCGTCTTTTTTGATTTTGAGCAACCAAAAACTAGTAAAACAGGCAAACCAATCTATTTGGCTCGTATTATCCCCTATCGTGGCTCATGGATTGATCTTGAATTTGATCAAAAAGATATTTTATACGTCAGAATCGACCGAAGAAGAAAATTACCTGTCACAGTGTTGCTAAAGGCTCTTGGTTATTCAACAGAAGAGATCCTCGACATATTTTATGAAAAGGAAAAATATTACGTCAAAGAAGATGGAATATACAAAAAACTTTCTTATGATCTTCTTGTAGGTCAACGTCTGCCTGTAAATGTTATAGACCCTAAAACAAAAGAGGTAATTGTAAAGAAAAACAGAAAAATCACCAAAGCAATGGTGAAAAAGATTAAAGCAGCTAACGTTGATTTTATTCCTGTTGATATTGATGATATTATAGGAAAGGTGTCTCCAAAAGAGATCGTGGATCCAAAAACTCAAGAGATTATTGTCTCTCCTAACGAAACAATCAATGAGGAAAATTTTAAAAAGATCGTGGAAAGTGGAATAACTGAATTTGAGTTATTGTTTATTGACAATATAAGAGTCTCTCCTTCTATCAGAAACACCCTTGCTATTGACAAAGTAACCTTAACACCAGAGGAAAAACAGAGATTAAAGGAAGAAGAACCTGATAAGACAGTTGGTGAAAAAGAAAAAGAGAAAGCTCTTTTTGAGATATATAGACGGCTTCGTCCAGGTGATCCTCCTACAATGGAAACAGCTACAACTCTCTTTTACAACCTATTCTTCAATCCAGAAAGATACGATCTATCAAATGTAGGTAGGATGAAATTAAACCATAAACTTGGGCTTGATTGTCCTTTAGATGTTCATACCTTAAGAAGAGAAGATATATTAGAAGTAGTTAAGTATTTAGTTGGTTTAAGAGAAGGACGAGGTCAAGTTGATGACATAGACCATCTTGGAAATAGGAGAGTAAGAACCGTTGGAGAACTTCTTGAAAATAAATTTCATACAGGGCTTCTGCGTCCTGAAAGGGCTATTAGAGAGAGGATGAATTTGCAGGAAATTGAAACTTTAATGCCTCATGATTTGATAAACTCCAAACCTCTTAGCGCTGTTATTAAAGAGTTTTTTGGTTCAAGTCAGCTCTCTCAGTTTATGGATCAAACAAATCCTCTCTCTGAAATAACACATAAAAGAAGGTTATCAGCTCTTGGTCCTGGTGGACTCACACGAGAGAGGGCAGGTTTTGAGGTAAGAGATGTTCATCCTACACATTATGGAAGGATATGTCCTATTGAAACACCTGAAGGGCCTAATATAGGACTTATATCCTCTCTAGCTACATATGCCAGAATAAACGAATTTGGTTTTATTGAAACTCCATACAGGAAGGTAGTTAATGGTAAAGTTACAGATGAGGTTGTCTATCTTTTTGCTTTGGATGAAGAGAAACATGTGATTGCTCAAGCAAATGCTCGGTTGGACGAAGAAGGAAGATTTATTGATGAGTTGGTATCAGCACGTAAAGGTGGCGAATTCACTATGGTTAAACCTGAAGAGGTTGATTTAATGGACTTATCACCAAAACAGCTTGTAAGCATTGCTGCATCTCTTATACCTTTTTTAGAACATGATGATGCAAACAGAGCTCTTATGGGATCTAATATGCAGCGCCAAGCTGTGCCTCTTCTACGACCTGAAGCACCTTTTATAGGTACAGGAATGGAATCTATAGTTGCTAGAGATTCTGGAGTAACAATAGTTGCTAAAAGAGATGGGGTGGTAAAAAGTGCTGATGCATCTCGTATAGTAGTAAAATGTGATGATTCATCATTTGAAGAAGGAGAAGATGAAACAGGTATTGATATTTATCAACTTATTAAATATCAAAGATCAAATCAGGATACCTGCATTAACCAACATCCTATTGTAAAAAAAGGTGATAGGATTAAAAAGGGAGAAATTATTGCTGATGGTCCTGCTACTGAAATGGGTGAGCTTGCTTTAGGAAGAAATGTCCTTGTGGCTTTCATGCCTTGGAGTGGATATAATTTTGAAGATTCAATACTTGTAAGCGAAAAATTATTAAAGGAGGATGTATATACATCAATCCATATAGAAGAATTTGAGGCTGTTGCAAGGGAAACAAAACTTGGAAGAGAAGAGATAACACGAGATATACCAAATGTCGGAGAAGAAAGTCTTGTAAACTTGGATGAAAGTGGGATTATAAGGATAGGTGCAGAAGTAAAATCAGGGGATATACTGGTAGGCAAAGTAACCCCAAAAGGTGAAACTCAACTATCTCCTGAAGAAAAACTTTTAAGGGCTATTTTTGGAGAAAAAGCAGGTGATGTTAGGGATACATCCTTGAAACTACCACATGGAACTGAAGGTATTGTTATAGATGTAAAGATTTTCTCCCGGAAAGGTATAGAAAAAGATAGCCATATTATTGCTATAGAAGAAAAAGAAAAAGAAGAACTTAAAAGTAACCAGGAAGAATATATAAAAATCTTAAAGGAAAATGCAATAGCTCAAATCTTCAAGCTGATAAATGATAAAAAAGCTTCAAAGAATATTTATGATGAAAAAGGAAATAAAATTATAGAAAAAGGAGAAAAATTTAATAAAACAGTCCTTAAAGAATTTCCTTTTTCCTGTTTAAAAGATATCCAAGTAGTAGAAGAAGATATAAGGAAAAAGATCTCACAAATTTTAGAAAATTTAGAAAAACAGATCTCCAAAACAAAAAAGTATTTTGAAGACAAATTATCAAAAATAGGTTTAGGTGATGAATTACCACCTGGCGTGATAAAAAGTGTAAAAGTATATATTGCGGTAAAAAGAAAACTATCAGTAGGGGATAAGATGTCAGGAAGACACGGGAATAAAGGGATTATTTCCAGAATTCTTCCTGAGGAGGATATGCCTTATTTAGAAGATGGAACACCAGTTGATGTGGTTTTAAACCCCTTGGGAGTTCCTTCACGAATGAACGTTGGACAGATATTGGAAACCCATCTTGGATGGGCAGCAGTAGGTTTAGGGGCAAAAATTGCTGAAGAGTTAGATAATGGATGTGATATCTCCAAAATAAGAAGTCTCATAAAAGATATCTATAAAACGCCAGAAATGGATAATTTCAGCAAAAACGCTACTGATGAAGAGATTATCAAGTTCGCACGCCTTGTCAAAAACGGTATACATATGTCTGTTCCAATCTTTGATGGGGCTTCAGAAGAAGAAATTAAAGATGCTCTTGAAGCAGCTGGGTTACCAAGGGAAGGTCAAACCTCACTCTTTGATGGTAGGACAGGAGAGGTTTTCCACCAAAATGTTACAGTAGGATACATGTATATGCTAAAACTTCATCATTTGGTCGATGATAAGATACATGCTCGTTCAATTGGTCCTTATTCATTAGTCACTCAACAACCTTTAGGAGGAAAAGCTCAATTTGGAGGACAGAGATTAGGAGAAATGGAAGTATGGGCTATGGAAGCTTATGCAGCAGCTTATTCCTTACAAGAATTTCTAACGGTTAAGTCAGATGATGTAGCAGGAAGAACAAAAACATATGAAAATATAGTTAAGGGTGAACAGGTAATTGAACCAGGCTTGCCAGAGTCTTTTAATGTCCTTGTAAAAGAATTACAAAGCTTATGCTTAAATGTGGAACTTATAAAAGAAGATAAAGAACCAACAAAAAAAAATTAGATCAATCTTATATCGAAAAGTATAACTTTTTGAAATAAGATTTAAGAACTTAAATTTAGCTAAATATAAAAACTTTTTATATGAAAACCATATAAAACTTTCAAGGAGGAATCCGTTGGAAGATTACACAGCATATTTTGGGAAAACAAAAAATCCACATAGCTTCAGTGCGATACGAATATCTATTGCTTCGCCAGAAAAGATTAGAGAATGGTCTTATGGGGAGGTAAAAAAACCTGAAACTATAAACTACAGGACCTTTAAACCTGAACGAGGGGGACTTTTTTGTGCAAGGATCTTTGGCCCAATCAAAGATTATGAATGCAATTGTGGTAAGTATAAAAGGATGAAACATAGAGGAATAGTTTGTGAAAAATGTGGTGTTGAGGTTATCCAATCCAAGGTTAGAAGAGAAAGAATGGGCCATATTGAATTATCATCTCCAGTTGCTCATATATGGTTTTTAAAAAGCCTTCCGAGCAAGATAGGTACAGTGCTTGACATGACATTAAAGGAGTTAGAGCGCGTTCTCTATTTTGAATCTTATATTGTTATTGACCCAAAAGATACTCCTTTGAAATATAAAGAGCTCTTATCAGAAGAAAAGTATAGAGAAGCTCGTGAAAGATATGGGAATAACTTTGAGGCTGGTAATGGTGCTGAAGCTATAAAAGAGCTTCTAAAAAGGATTGATATTCCAAAGTTAGCAAAAGAACTAAGAAAAGAAATGAAGGAAACCAGCTCTGAAACCAAAAAAAAGAAACTATCAAAAAGGCTCAAAATTATTGAGGCGTTTAGGGATTCAGGTAATAAACCAGAATGGATGATATTAGATGTAATTCCTGTAATTCCACCTGACTTAAGACCATTAGTCCCTTTAGATGGTGGTAGATTTGCTACATCTGACCTAAACGATCTTTATAGAAGAGTTATAAATAGAAACAACCGTTTAAAAAGGTTACAAGAACTTAATGCTCCGGATATTATAATTAGAAATGAAAAAAGAATGTTGCAGGAAGCAGTAGATGCTCTTTTTGATAATGGAAGAAGAGGACGTGTCATAACAGGACCTAATAAAAAGCCTTTGCGTTCACTTTCTGATATGCTTAGAGGGAAACAGGGAAGATTTCGCCAAAACCTTTTAGGAAAAAGGGTAGACTATTCTGGCCGTTCAGTAATTGTGGTTGGACCTGAATTAAAGTTGCATCAGTGCGGCCTTCCAAAGGTTATGGCTTTAGAACTTTTTAAACCTTTTATTTATAATAAATTGGAAGAAAGGGGTCTTGTATCCACTATAAAAAGTGCAAAAAAGATGGTGGAAAAGGAAAGGCCAGAGGTATGGGATGCATTGGAAGAAGTAATTAAAGAACATCCTATTTTGTTGAACCGTGCTCCAACTCTCCATAGATTAGGTATACAAGCTTTTGAACCTGTACTTATTGAAGGCAAAGCAATACAACTTCACCCTTTAGTATGTGCTGCTTTTAATGCAGATTTTGATGGGGACCAGATGGCTGTTCATATTCCTCTCTCAACTGAGGCACAAGCTGAAGCACGAATACTTATGATGTCTACAAACAATATACTCTCACCAGCAAATGGTAAGCCTATTATAATCCCTACTCAGGATATTGTTTTAGGACTATATTATCTTACAAGGGAACGTCCTTTTTCAAAGGGAGAAGGAAGACTTTTTGCTGATCCTGATGAAGTTAGGATTGCCTTAGATAATGGTGAAGTGGATATTCATGCTCGTATTACCGTAAGAATTAATGGGGAAAGAATTGAAACTACAGTTGGTCGTCTCCTTGTGTGGGAGATTGTTCCTAAAGAGATTCCTTTTAAGATGGTCAATCGTGTGTTAGACAAAAAGGCTCTCGCAGCGATTATTGATTACTCCTATCGCAATGCTGGCAACAAAAAAACTGTTATCTTAGCTGATAAATTAAAAAATTTGGGGTTCAGATTCGCTACTGAGGCAGGCATATCTATATGTATAGATGACATGAAAATCCCAAAAAATAAGGAAAAATATTTAGCCCAGGCAAAAGAAGATACAGAAAAGGTAAGAGAACAGTATATAGAGGGGTTGATAACAGATGGAGAAAGATATAACAAAGTAATCGATATATGGGCAGAAGTAACTGAAACAATAGCATCAGAATTACTTAAAGAGTTAGGAACAGAGAAAATAGTCTCTCCAGATGGAAGAGAGATGATTACACAAAGTTTTAATCCTATTTATATGATGGCTGATTCTGGTGCAAGAGGAAGTGCTCAGCAAATAAGGCAGTTAGCTGGGATGAGAGGATTAATGGCTAAACCGTCAGGAGAGATTATAGAAACCCCTATAACAGCTAATTTTAGAGAAGGCTTAACAGTGCTTCAATATTTTATATCAACCCATGGTGCCAGAAAGGGATTAGCAGATACTGCCTTAAAGACTGCAAATTCAGGTTATCTTACCAGAAGACTGGTAGATGTTGCTCAAGATGTGGTAATAACTGAGGAGGATTGTGGAACTATAGATGGTATTGAAGTCTCTTCTTTAACTGAGGCAGGAGAAGTGATTGAGCCTGTAAGTGCAAGAGTGCTTGGACGTTTAGCTATGGAAGATATAAAGGATCCGTTTACTGGAGAGATTATAGTAAGAAGAAATGAGGAAATTGATGAAGAGAAGGTAGAAAAGATTGTAGAGGCTGGGTTAGAAAAGATTAAGATTAGATCAGTTCTTACATGTGAATCAAGAAATGGCGTATGTGCCAAGTGTTATGGCAGGGATTTAGCCCGTGGCAAAATGGTCAATATAGGAGAAGCAGTTGGTATTATCGCGGCTCAATCTATTGGAGAACCAGGTACACAGCTTACCATGAGAACATTCCATATAGGTGGTGCTGCCAGTCGAAGAGCAGAGCAAAGCACTCTTGAAGCTGGAACATCAGGGGTTATACGCTTCCATAATTTAAAAGTGGTAAGAAATAAAGAAGGTCGTCTAACTGTCATGAATAGAAATGGAGAGATTTCCATAGTAGATGAAAATGGTAGAGAGAAAAAACGGTATAGATTGGTTTACGGTGCTCATCTCTTTGTGGAGGAAGGACAATTCGTACAGGAAGGTGAAAAGATTTCTGAGTGGGATCCATGGACAATGCCAATTCTTACAGAGGTAGGAGGTAAGGTAAAATTTGGAGATATTATAGAAGGTGTTACCATGCAAGAACAGGTTGATGAGATAACAGGTTTTTCACGAAAG
>JAFDIG010000080.1 GCA_019308145.1 Deltaproteobacteria bacterium
ATATCTAAAAGAGCCTGAAAAATTCCAGCGACTAGGAGGAAAGATCCCAAAAGGTGTGCTTTTGATTGGCCCACCAGGAACAGGAAAAACACTTCTTGCCAGAGCAGTTGCAGGAGAAGCAGATGTTCCTTTTTTTGCAATCAGTGGCTCAGATTTTATTGAGATGTTTGTTGGAGTAGGTGCAGCAAGGGTAAGAGATCTTTTTCAGCAGGCAAAGCAAAAAGCCCCTTGTATCATATTTATTGATGAACTTGATGCAATTGGGAGAAAAAGAAGTCCAGGAGCAGGGGCAGGTGTACATGAAGAGAGGGAACAGACTCTAAACCAGCTTTTAATTGAAATGGATGGGTTTGAGCCAAATATTGGTGTAATTGTAATGAGTGCAACAAATAGACCAGATATTTTGGATCAGGCTCTTTTAAGACCAGGTAGGTTTGACAGACGCATTGTTGTTGATAATCCAGATTTAAATGGCAGGGAAGCAATATTAAAGGTTCATGCAAAAGGGGTAAAACTTGCTAAGGATGTTGATCTTAAAGTAGTAGCCCAAAGAACACCTGGATTTTCAGGAGCAGATCTTGCAAATGTAGTAAATGAAGCAGCCCTTTTAGCAGCAAGAAAAAATAAAAATGAAGTTGAGATGGAAGACTTAGAAGAAGCAATTGATAGGGTACTTGCCGGTCCTGAAAAAAAGAGTATGGTTTTGAATCCAAAAGAAAAAAGGATTGTTGCTTTCCATGAATCAGGACACGCACTTGTTGCGGATCTTCTCCCAAATAGTGATCCTGTACATAAGATGTCTATTATTCCAAGAGGATGGGGCTCCTTAGGACATACATTACAATTACCTATAGAGGATAGATACCTTAGTACAAAAGAAGAGCTTTTATCAAAGATCAAGGTGCTTTTGGGTGGTAGAATTGCTGAGGAGATCATCTTTAATGAAATCTCTACAGGTGCTCAAAAAGATCTGGAAAAGGCAACAGAGATAGCAAGAAAAATGGTTTGCGAATATGGAATGAGTGAAAAGTTGGGTCCTCTTACCTATGAAAATGAAGCCAAATCTTATCTGAAGTATGGCGACAGAGAAAAAAGCTATAGCGAAGAGACAGCTCTTGCCATTGATAATGAGATAAGAGATATTATAACAGATTGTTATAATGAAACTAAAAAGCTTATACTTGAAAACAAAGAAGCTCTTATTGCACTTGCAAAAACAGTAGAAAAAAAAGAGAATCTGGAGGGTGAAGAAGTAAAAAAGGTAATAGAAAAGGCTTTATCTAAAAAAGAAAAGAAAAGAAATAAATTATCAGAACAGGTTCAGCTTTCATAAGCCATACCATTAAGAAGAGCTTTTACATTTTTGCCTAAATCTGGCAGATAATATCCTCCTTCAAGCAAAGCAAAACATCTGCCATTACATTTTTTAGAAGCATTAATTGCGACTAACTTTCCAATCTCTTCAAAATCTTCTGTAGTAAGAGTAGCACCCCAATCCAGCTCATATCGGTCAAAACCTGCTGATATTCCAATAATATCATAAATATTTATCTCAAGCACTTGCTTAACCTGTTCAACAAAACTTTTTCTATCACTTGCCTGAATATTTGCAACAACCATATCTTTTCTTGATGAAAAAAAATTATCTGTTCCATCACCAAAATGGAGATCAATGTCTAAAACAAGCCCTTTTTTTATCTTATTATTTCTTATTAATCTTTCCATAGCTATAGCCATATTATTAAAGAAACAAAACCCCCAATGATGGTCAGGGCTTGCATGATGTCCTGGCGGTCGTATTAAGCCAAAGGCTTTATCACCTTTAATAGCAAGTTCACTTGTTAGTATAGCTCCTCCAACTGCTAAGGAAGCTACTTCAAAAAGAAGAGGATTTATTTTTACAGATTTTATAATAGAAGGTGTATGAACTAAAAGCAGATCATCTTCACTACAAGGTTTGGGCTCAACAAATTCAAAATCATTTTTCAATTCATCATATATCGCTTTCACCCTTTCAGGGGATTCCACACTCGCTGTTGGATAATCTGAGAGATATTTAGGATGGTATATTATCTTCACCTTTTCCATATCAAAATATTATATCAAAACAAGGATAGATTACAAGCGATTTAATGAAGAAGGCTCAATTTTTTTAAAAAAATTTTTAAATCTCTCTTAATATCTCTACCATCTTTTCAGTTGTTTTTAATCCATGCCCTGTAAATATAGAAACAATCTCCTCATCAGGATTAGAGTTTTCTAAATATCTTTTTATTCCAGCAACTGTTGCAGCAGAAGTTGGTTCAATATAAAATCCTTTTTTACATATCTCTTTTAATGAATCTTTAATTTCAGATTCATCTACTGCAATAAAATCACCTTTTGTTTTTTTAACCACTTGAAGTATCTGTTCCCATCTTTTCGGGTTGGCTATAGCAATACCTTCAGCAATGCTTTCCTGTTTATCTATTTTTGGAATCATTTTCAGATTTTTAGTATAAGCTTTATATAAAGGTGCACAATTTTTAGATTGAACAGCAATAATTTTAGGGATTTTATCGATAATATTAGCTTCTAAAAGTTCATTAAAGCCAATGTATGCTCCTAATAAAAGTGTACCATTTCCAACAGGCAATATAAGAGTGTCAGGAGAAACCCAACCAAGCTGTTCAGACACCTCAAATGCAAATGTTTTTGTTCCGTGGAAGAAAAAAGGATTTAAAGAATGGCTTGCATAATAATCTTTTTCTGCAGCAACCATAGCCGCATTTGCTGTATCTTCCCTTGTGCCTGGGACTTTTATCAACTTTGCTCCATAAAGTTGTACCTGCGCTAATTTCGCTGGTGAAGCATAAGCAGGAACATAGATATCACATTTAATATTAGCTTTAGCAGAATATGCTGCAATTGCGCAGCCAGCATTACCTGAAGAATCTTCAACCACCTTCTTTACATTTAACTCTTTTGCCTTGCTTATAAGAACTGAAGCACCTCTATCTTTATATGATCCTGTTGGAAATAGATGATCCTGCTTTATTAAAACATCTCTACCATAAAAATCAACTTTAATAAGGGGAGTAAATCCTTCATTAAAAGAGATTATATTTTCATCTAATTGAATGGGAATCGCCTCTCTGTATCTCCAGATAGTTGGTTTTCTTTCTTTGATCTTCCCAAGAGGAAAAGCTGGTATAAATTTTAGATCAAGTAATCCACCGCAATCGCATCTCCAGATTCTCTCGTTTAAGGAAAATTCTTTGTTGCATCTTTGACAGATGAGTTTATTCATAATATCTTAATTTATTTGAAGATCTTAATTTTTCAAACTCTTTTACTTTAACTTAATCATTTATACTAAAAAACGGAACAACTATATTATATCAAAAAAGAAAATGAGTAAATATAATGGTTCTCCTTTTTTAAAAAATTCTTGCTAATTAATCAAATTTTTGCCAATTATTTTCAATTTGTTATAATGGGAAAAAGTCTAAAAGTATAACTATGACAATAAAAAGGTTTTTATTATTGCTCATTTGTTTAAAGAGTAGGAGAAAAAAGTGGAGAATAGAGATTTTATTAAATTTTTAGGCACAGCTGGAGCCCGCTTTGTTGTTGCCAAACAGTTAAGGTCATCGGCAGGGATTTTCATTAAAATGAAAGGGAAAAATATTATTTTAGATCCTGGGCCAGGCACTCTTGTTAAATGTGCAAAATCCAAGCCTAAAATTGATGTAACTAAACTGGATGGTATTATCCTTACGCATGCTCATATTGATCATTCAGCTGATCTGAATATCCTTATCGATGCGATGACAAATGGGGGATTAAAAAAACAAGGTATTTTATTTGCTCCAAATGAGTCTGTTAATGGTGAAAATGCGGTTGTTTTTAAGTATCTTCGAGACTTTTTGCAAAAGATTATAATATTAGAAGCTAACAAAGAATATAATCTTGGTGAGTTAACTTTTTCAACATCAATAAAACATCAACATCCTGTTGAAACATATGGCATTATTTTTAACCTTAATGGCAGAAAAATTTCATTTATGGTTGATACAAAATATTTTCCAGGGTTAATAGAAAATTATAAAGACTCAGATATATTGGTAATAAATGTAGTTAGGTTTACCCCTAATAAAAGTTATGATATAATGCATCTATCAATTGAGGATGTTAAAAAAATTCTTTCAAAGATGAAACCTAATAAAGTTATTCTGACCCATTTTGGTATGACAATGCTTAAAGCAAAGCCATGGGAATTGGCAAAAAAATTAAGTATCGAATTGGGAATTAATATAATTGCTGCATCAGATGGCATGACAATAGAATTATAAAAAAGATCTTTTAAACTCAATTATTTCGTAGAAAAAGGATGAAGTGCGAACTAATTAATAAAAAAGGAGATTAAAATGGATAAGATAGAGCCTGCTCTTCATTTCAAATTAATGGCTTTCACTTATAAATTTCGTGACTTTTTCTTCCCACGAATAGATGTTTTAAAAGAAATAGGAATAAAAAGAGGGTTTCATATACTTGACTATGGATGTGGCCCCGGAAGTTACATACTTCCTTTATCAGAATTAGTAGGAGAAAATGGAAAGATTTATGCCTTAGATATACATCCCATTGCTATTGATATGGTTAAAAAAATTGTTAAAAAAAATCAATTAAAAAATGTTATTACCATTTGTTCTGATTTAAATACAGGATTATCTGATAAAAGTATAGATGTAGCACTTTTATATGATACCTACCATAACTTATCAGAGCCAGATAAAGTAATTAAAGAGCTACATCGTGTATTAAAAGAAAATGGGATTCTATCATTTAGTGATCATCATATGAAGGAAAATGAGATAATCGATAAGCTTCAAAACAAAGGATTGTTTAAATTATTAAAAAAAGGTAAAAAAACTTATACTTTTTTGAAATTGACATAGTAATATATCCTTTTATTTAAAAGAAGATGCAAAGTTATATCTTTTAATTTATTTCTCTATCACTACCGGCTTAAAATCTTTATTCCTTGCACTTCCAATGATCACCTTTTTGATTGAAGGAACACTTTCTAATATCATTTCAGCAAGTTTTTGGCCTTTTCCATGATTTTTCTTTTCATCTGCCTGATTAAAAAAAGGGATAATACGGCAATCAGAAGGTGAACCTTTCATAATCCCTTCTGGTGAGCTAAAAAGAGGAAGCAGCTTCTCCTCTAAGATAATCTCACCTAATTTTATATTAGTGATCTTTTCAAAAAATCTTGGGCGAAAAACTACATTATCGTCAAATATATTTCCTATACCATTTAATCCAAAAACAGGAATAAGCAGGGTTGTTTTTTTAGGGATAATTGGTTCAGTTAAGTTTGGTGCCTTTAGAAATCTTCCTTTAGCTCCATCACCCTCACAAAGTATAACATCTGCCTCCCTTTTCATATATAATTCATTTAAAAATTTTGTTGAGAGGCTATCAATCTTATTATTTGGTAAAACTTTTGTTCCAATTACTATCCTTTTTTTTCTTTTCAATATAGAAGGAAGAGAATTTTTTAGCTCTTCCTCTTTTTTGATAATCACATCCTCACATTCTTCTTTTTTTGGGAAAAATATCTTTGTAGAAGTAGTAATAATGACAGATAAACCTTTTGATTCAATCTCCTTTGAAAGGCGATAAAGAAGAGAAGTTTTGCCACCAGCGCCCACTAAGGTAATAAACTCATGTTTATCTATATCAAAAATGGAGCTAAGATCAACGCTCATCTTTTTGTTACCTTAAGCCATAAACCACCCTCGGTAATGATCTCGCTTTTTGGCAAGATATTAGACAAATCAGCCATCTTTTTTAGCTCATCAACATTTATTACTACCTTGCCTAACAATTTGTTCAATCTCTTTGATTCTAAAGCAATTGTATCTATCACTTCTTGCGGGGTTGTTTTGCCAAATCCACCTCCAATGATAGCAATCCCACCTTTGGCAAGGACTCTGTGGATCTCGGCCAAGATATCAGGTTTTAAAAAAAAGAATGCCCCTCTAAATATGATCAAATCAAATGAATTAGATGGTATCTTTAGAGGAGAAAGAGGTGTATTTATAAAGGATATTTGAGGGTTATAAGGATTTTTTTGAATCTCTTGTTTCATCCAAGAAATCAAATCAGGTGAATCCAATGCAATGGATGCGCTTATATCATTATATCTTTTCAATATCTCTATTGTGATACCAAGTGAAAAAGGGCCAAGCTCTAAAAGGGTACGAAAGCTTCCATCTGCTAATTCATAAATCCATTTTGCTAAAAAAGGGTAAACATCGTCCCAAAGCTTATATAGCTCTATAACCTTTTTTATATCCATCTAATTACCCATAAACCCTAAGGATCGCCTCTAAAACACTTCCTCCGACTGCCCTTGCTTTATCTGATATTGTATAACAATATTCTCTTTTGCCTCGTGGATCTACATCCCCTACCTTTAGTCCTTTGTGCACATTAATTCCATTTCTTATTAAACCTCTCAAAACCCCATTGATTTGTGAGATAACATCCTCTCCTTTAACTTCAGCTATCTTATCTCCTGCTTTAACCATATCACCTATTTTATGGCTGGTATTGAAGGTACCATCTGCAGGTGCTCTTAAAACTCTTTCAACTGTATACCCTGCGGTATTTCCAGGGATGCCAGTGTTAGGCTCAGCAGATCCTTTAGTGATGATTCTTCCTAAATTGTGCCCTCTATTTGTTTCAATAACCATGTGACAATCAACATCTGCTTCAAAACCTGGTCCCAAAGCAATTACCAAAGGGGCATAATCTTTTGTTAACCCAAGGTTTCTTTTTGCTATTGTGCCATCTACTATCACATCAGGTTTTAATTCATATCTTATCTTGAGCTCAGGGTCTATTATAACTGGTATAAAGCCCTTATCCCATGCACCTTTTATTTCATCAATAGAAGATACTTTTACCCCTTTTACCCCTTCAACTTCCTTTTGTCCATCAAGAATTGCTTCACAAAAGGAGACCTCTCTTCTTACTGCTATAGGATGCTCTATTTCAGTCATGGCAACCTTTATACGTGCCATGTGCAAACGATGAGCTACACCTGAAGCTATCTCTCCTGCCCCTCTAATTAATACTTTTAAACCATTTAAATTGCTCATTTTATATTACCCCTTACCAAAGGGACAAATAGGGTAACGACATACATCACAATTAAGACATAGTCCCCCATGTCCCCAAGTTGCTATTTCATCTTTGGTTATCTTTACCCCTGCTAATACCATTGGAAATACCAAATCAAATACTGTCCGTTTATTAAAAAAAACACAGGCAGGCAAGCCTAAAATCGGTATTTTCCCCATTTCAGCATAAAGAAACATAGCACCAGGCAAAACAGGCGTGCCATATAATATTATTTTTGCCCCTGATTTTTTTATCCCTTTTCTTGTTACATCGTCAGGATCAACAGAAAGCCCCCCAGTAACAAGGATTAGATCGCACCCATAATTTATCAAGGAATGAATGCCATTAGCTATCATCTTTACATCATCAGGCAGAATAATCTTTTGTAAAAGGTGCGAACCAAAAGAGTAGATCTTCCTACCAACCATATTATCAAAATTATCTTTTATTCTTCCTTTATATATTTCAGATCCTGTAACTAATGCCCCAATCTTTTTTGTTCTATAAGGAAGTATTCTAAGTATAGGAAAGAATTTCTTAGCAACTTCTTCAACCTTTTTTATATATTTTTCTTTAATAATTAAAGGGATTGCCCTGGTTGCAGCAACTGTTTCGCCAACATCTATTGGCATATTTTTATGAAGAGTAGAAACTATTACATCTGGAATCCTATTTATTCTATTTAATCCATCAAGATTTATATTTAGAATACCTTTTAACTTACTTTTAAAAACTATTTTCCCTTCATCAGGACCTTCCATTTCCAAACCAGGCCCAGTTATCGCCTTTGCAATCCTTAAAGCAGCATCATTTTCGTGCATAGAATCAGGAGGAATATCAATAACATATATATGTTCTTTGCCCATCTTTAAAAGCCTTGGAATATCTTCTTCTTTTATAAGATGCCCTTTTTTAAAAGCCGCACCTTTAAATAAACCTGGGACAATCTCTGTTAGGTCATGACCTATTATCATGCCAACAGCGTTTTCAACCTTAATCTTTTTCAAATCTGCCTCCTGATATAATTCAAATTTTTTATATTCATCAAAAAATTATTTAAGTTATACCATTCTTTAACCTTATATAATCCTTATAATCATCTATATCTAAAATAACACTTTCCTCATTAACTTCAACCTCTTCTACATCATTTATATTTTTTTTTACTATCGATCTAGCACCTTCATCCCCTCTAAGAGATTTTATATCATGATCATATTTTCTATCCAATATTACAGGGTGACCTTTTTTCCCTTTATATACCGGAT
>JAFDIG010000081.1 GCA_019308145.1 Deltaproteobacteria bacterium
AATTCACCTTTTCTACTCTAAAGGTGGGGTTTTACAATTCCTTCAATTTTCAATTTTATAATTATAGCATCATCAAGGATTTTTATAAAGAAGAAAAGGCCACAGGTAAATGAGACCTCTGATAATCACTCAATCTTATGTAAGTATGGTATCCACTGAACCTCGCAAATCTTTTGGGTGGCCTTTTTATCGGAATAGGATATAATGCTTTTACGAATAATAGACTCATTATCGGACAACACATCTTACTTATTGGATAATTGCAATATGAAATTTATGTTGTAGTAATATAAAGTAGAATAGGCAGTATAATGTAAGGTTAACCTCAACAAATGACTATGCAAATATCGCTGCCAGAGTTCAGACGTGGCTATCAGGCATTTCAGACTCATGAAGCCAGAGATGCCATGTACAAGATTGCCAACTTTGTCGTCTCTCAATTCTGGGGCAGACCGGCTGATATGGCTGATGGACTCGGTGTTCTCCTACTTACTTGGAACCAAGCATTCTACCGATATGGCTCATTCGATTTCGACCTTCTAGAGCATGTCATTCAAGCCAACCTTGCGACTATTCAAGATTACCACAATCGCGACATTGTGACACTCGGAACTCCTGATGAACCTCTGATTAAGCACCTGTTTGAACAGTTTTTAGATGCCTTGCAGATAGCCGACGGCAAGATGAAGGGCAGGAAAAGCCCAGTTGCTGTCGCCAAAGCTTTGCATCTACTCAACCCCGGATTCTTCTCGCTTTGGGATGATCGAATAGCAAGGGAATATGATTGCCACTACGCTCATCAACCAGCCGAGAAATACGTCACCTTCTCTTATAAGATGAAGGAAATAGCAAAACAAATAGGAGCAAACGTCTCATGTGGCAACAAAACGATTTTAAAGCTCATTGATGAGTACAACTATGCCAAGTTTACGAAAGAATGGATATAAAATGTCCAACCAGCGGTTGCCCCAGACCGCAGTAAATGGCGGCCGGGGAGCCACGCCGTTATGTGTAAAATATTATTAGTAAAGTTTATGAGTAGGGAGGTCAAAACAAAAAATGATGAATAATACTATGAAACAAAATGAAAAATTAAAGCTGTTTATTAGTTATTCGCATCTTGACGAAGAACATATAAAAGAGTTCATAAAACACATTGCACCATTAAAAAGCAATGGCTTAATTGAAGATTGGTATGATCGAAAAACAATAGCAGGCCAAGACTTTCAAGACAAAATAGATAATAATTTGGGAAATTCAGACATCGTTTGTTTATTTATCTCCGCAAATTTTCTTTCATCAAAGGCTTGTGTGAAAGAAAAAAAGAATTCTTTAGAATTAAGGAAAAAGAAAGGAATTGTAGTTGTTCCAATTATTTTATCTGCATGCGGATGGTTAGATGATAAAGAAATTTCTTCATTATTGGCTTTACCTGAAGACGGTAAGCAGATTTCAGACTTTACAGATCCCAACAATGCTTGGCATAATGTATATATAGGGCTTAAAGTGGTTATTGAAACAGAGATTAAAATTAAACAACTAAAAATTACAGAACAGTTTTCATCTTTTCTGCAAAACACAGGGTTATTAGCGAAAGCCCATTCTCAAAAAGAGAAAGTTCTTTTAGATGACATATTTGTCTATCCTGAATTAAAAAAATATGATGATTTAAGAGAATACGAGAAAAAGGAAAGCTCAGAGAAACTAATAGAAGATTTTGTTGATTATTCAAAAATTCTTATAGCAGGAGAAAATCAATCTGGAAAAACAACTTTGTGTAAGAAAATATTTATAGAACTACGAGAGAAAAATTTTGTTCCCGTTTATATATCTGACAAAACTAATCAATATAAAGGAAAGATAGAAAATAAAATAAAACAAGCATATAAAGAACAATATGAAACAATTCCAATAGAAGAAATTGACAAGCAGAGAATAGTTCCGATTTTAGATGATTTCCACTTTGCTAAAAACAAAGAAAAACATATACAAGATTTATCCACATATCACCATCAAATGATTGTTGTTGATGATATTTTTAATCTAAATTTCAAAGACGAGAATCTTATTAATTCTTTTACTCACTTAAAAATAAAGGAATATAGCCCATCATTAAGAAATCAATTGATAAAAAAATGGACACACTTAACAGATAAAAAGAACGATATTAATCATAATGAGAATGAAATATACGAAAGTATTGACAATACAACGGAGTTGGTTAACACAGCATTAGGTAAGGTTATTGGAAGTGGTATTATGCCTGCATATCCTTTTTTTATTCTATCTGTTATTAGTACTTATGAAACCTTTGAAAAACCACTTGATCAAGAAATCACTTCACAAGGCTACTGTTATCAGGCTCTTATATACTTATATTTGAGAAAACAAGGAGTTAAAAATGATGAAATAGATACTTATATCAATTTTCTCACCGAGTTTGCCTTCTTTTTTTATACAGCAAAAAAGAATGAACTTTCAATAGATGAATTTAACTCCTTTATGGAGTCATATCTGGATAAATATAATTTCCCCATAAAGCAAGAAACTCTATTGAGCAAATTACAGCAGACGCAAATAATTGCATTGGACAGTTGCAATAATTACTCCTTCTACTACCAATACCTTTATTATTTTTTTGTAGCAAAGTATCTTGCTGAACACGTAGAGGAAAATAAAAAAATAATCAATTTCATTATAAACAATCTCCATAAAGATGAGAATGCTTATATTGCAATTTTTATATCTCATCACTCCAAGAATGTCTACATTTTAGATGAAATTATTCCTAACGCTTATAGCTTATTTGATAAATATAAGCCTGCAACGTTAAGTAAAGAAGAACTTAGCTTTTTTGATGAACAGGTGAACATTATAGTTAATGCAGTTTTGCCACCAACAAATGTAACACCAGAAATGGAAAGAGCTAAAAGGTTAAAAACCCAAGATGTGGTGGAACAAATTAATAGAGATAAAAAAAAGAACATTGTTCGAGAAGAAGACAATGATGATGATTTAGCAATAGAATTGAGAAGAAGCATTAAAACGGTTGAGGTTATGGGGCGTATCATAAAAAATCGTGCTGGATCATTAGAAAAATCAAAACTTGAATCTATATTTGAAGAAGCGATGAAAGTTCACTTGCGAATTTTAACATCGTTTTTTGAACTTATAAAACATGAAGAGGGACAGCAAAAGATTGTTGAGTTTATCTCAAATAGATTAAATAAAATTGTTGAGGATAAAGCAGAAGAAAGAAAAAAAGAAGGAAGAAAGGAAAAAAAGCGTAGTAAAGAAGAATTAGAGGAAATATCAAAAACAATATTCTGGAATATGAATTTCTTTGTTATATATGGTTTGATTGATAAAATTATTCATTCGGTAGGCTCTAATAAACTGACTGCAATTATTAAAAAGGGTTGTGATAATGAAAATACGCCGGCTTCTTTTTTAGTAAAACATGGAATATTAATGTGGTACAATAAAAATATACAAATTGATAATATTGCAGAAAGAATTGACGAAGATGGTTTTTCAGATACTGCAAAAAAGTTGATAAGATTTATGATTGTTAATCATTGTTCAATGCACTCACTGGGCTTCAAGGAAAAACAAAAAATAGAGCATAAACTTAGAATTCCCTCAGAAAGGTTGCTAATACTACAAGCTAAAAGAAATGAGCACGAGTAAGTTTCTATTAAATCAAATAACCCGTAAAACACATAACAAATCGCCCCACCTGACATTTTTCCGCTTCGCTCCAAAATGCAAGTGAACTCAGACGTTGTAAAGCGATAAATTTACAAAGAAAGGTGGATTTTATAAAATGCAGAATCTGCAGAAAATACTCATCGAAATTTTGAGGGAGGACTCAACCTATTTCAGTGATGAGAAACTCCTGAAAAACAAACTCACTGAAGATGCTCTAAAGTTCGAGCCAAAACTCATAAAATATGTACAATAAAAGGGACATCGTGCAGAAATTGCTTAACATCTAAAGGATGTCTCCTTTTATATGCTCCTTACTCAGCGTTACGTGTTTTTCTTGACCAGTTACCTGATTTTAGGTAATTATCATTAAGTTTTAGAATAATTGGATTTACTCTCGATCAGGAGGAACCATGGATTGATCTGACCAAGACCCTGTTTCTCAAAATGAGAGCAGGGTCTTGTTTTTTTGTGCCTGATCAACATGGGTGACCTCATAATGAGTCAAGAGCTGATTTGACCACTGGCTCTTAAAAAGAGGTTGATATGGAAAAATCCAAGCCAACATGGAATCACCCGGGAGGGAAACTTATTGAACTTGGGCCAGCGGCGCTGACAGATGAAGAACTTCTCGCCATTTTGATCGGAAGCGGATATAAAGGAAGGACGGCCCAGGACATTGCAAAGGAACTACTGGACAACTATTACTCCATAGCTGGCCTTATGGGGAAAAAACTTACAGACCTTGCAAAGATTAAGGGACTAAAGGACGTAAAGGTTGTTAGGATTGCGGCTGCATTTGAAATAGCAAGGAGGGTTTTAAAGGCTTTTGAAAAGGCATAGATTAAAAAAGGGAGACAAGAAGGTTTCCATATCCAGAATTCCGAGGATGAAGATCGACCACCTGAACCGTCAAATCCCTCCTCTTGCCCATACTTCCATGTATCTATGGCACAAATACTGGTCAAGGAAGACATGGAACGTGGTAGGGGAATATATAAAGACGTATTGTCCGGAGGGTGGTATCGTATTTGACCCTTTTGCAGGTAGCGGCATTACTGCGATGGAAGCCTTAAAAAATGGCAGGAGGGCCATTGTTTGCGACCTGGTTCCTATTGCAACCGAAATTACACGCCTCACCGTCAAACCTATTAATGAGCTTGATGTCTATGAAGCATTCAAACGTGTGGAGGAAAAGGTAAAAGATAAAATTGAAAATCTCTATCTGACCAGATGTCGGAAATGCCAAAAGGAGCTTGTCTTTGATTGCGCAATATGGAAAGGAGGCGAGTGTTTAGAAATCCGGTATCAGTCATGTCCTTACTGCGGGGATAGGCAGGAAAAAAACTGTTCGCTTACCAGGCTTGACAAAGCCCTCCTTGAAAAGATCGAAAAAAAGAAGATAAAGGAATGGTATCCCACAAATTCCTTCTACTATCCAGATGGCAGACCATTCAAGGAAAAACAACAATATGAATCCGTAAATGAGCTCTTTACTAAGAGAAACCTTCAGGCCCTTGCGTGGCTGATGGAGGCCATAGAAGAGGAGCCAAAGAGGGACCTGAGGGATTTCTTAAAGATTGGGTTTTCTTCTATGAGTCATTTGTGCACTAAAATGATGCCTGTAAGGCCAACTCGTCCTTTCAGTTCGGTCTGGAATGAACATAGCTACTGGTCTGCAGATGTGTTCATGGAATTGAATGTATGGGATAGGTTCGAAAGTACGATAGCCGGGAGACAGGGCCTTTTAAAGGCAAAGGCTCAGTCGAATAAGATCTTCAAGGATGTTAAGATTGCCTCTTCATTTGAGCAAATTCTTTCCGGCAAAGCAGATGTCTATATATACAATGGTTCCTGTCTCGACTTGATGAAAAAGCTACCGGAAGGAGCGGTTGACTATATATTTACAGACCCACCTTATGATGCCTCAATTCAATTCGGAGAGCTTTCTTATATGTGGGTTTCCTGGCTTAAGATGAATACTGATTATATCAAAAAGATTTTAGCAAATGAGATCATCAGGAATGAACGTCAGCACAAGGATTTCAATGCATATTACGCCCTTCTCTCAAACAGCTTCCAAAACATGTTCAAGGTCTTAAAGCCTGAACATTATCTGACGCTTACCTTTCATAACCCTACCTTCAAAGTTCGTAATGCCACCATAAGGGCCGGTGTCTTTACGGGTTTTGAATTTCAGAAGATACACCATCAGGAGCTTGCAAGGTCTTCTGCAAAGTCGCTACTTCAGCCTTTTGGTTCTGCCCAGGGGGATTTTTATCTCAGATTTAATAGACCGGAAGCCGCTGTCTCGAAGCCCGAGGAGATTGACGAGGTCAGGTTTGAAAACATTGTTGTTGAAACAACTATAGGCCTTCTTGCAGAGAGGGCGGAGCCCACACCGTATACAATTATTATAAACTACATAGACCCTGTGCTTGCAAAACATGGCTTTTTCGGGAGTCTGAAGACTGGACTTGATATAAATACGGTGCTCAAAAAGCACCTTGATAAAGAGTTTGTGCTCCTTCCTGCAAAACTTGGCGGGGCAGAGGGTAAACTCTGGTGGTTTAAGGATACCTCTATTGTGCCAAGGCTTAACGAGATACCATTGACAGAAAGAGTAGAGCAAACTGTTTACAGAAAACTTTATCAAAGGGGGAGGGTAACATTTACTGAGGTTTGGGATGCGGTCAGCACTGAGTTTCCCAATTCCCTTACATCGGACAGCACAAGCATCAAGGATGCCCTTAATATCTTTGCAAGGAAAGTCTCAGGAGGTTATTGGCTTTTAAAACCCGAAATCCAGCAGCGTGTCAATCAGCACAGTGAAATCCTTGCAATCCTTGCCCTCATTGGTAAGAAGAAGGGACATAATATCTGGATCGGGAAAAGGGAACAGCATGAAAGAGACAGTGGGCTCGTCGCAAAAGGCAAAACCCTTAAAGAATATATGACACTTAAACAATTAAAGGTTGATAATGCTTCAAATCAGAGTGTGATCGAAAATATAGACCTTATCTGGATAAAGGGTAAAGAGATCAAGGCTATCTTTGAAATAGAATCGACCACCACCATGACCAGCGCCTTAATGCGGGGTTCAAATGTAGACGAGAGAGTCGATAAGTTTATGGTCTTACCAGAGGAAAGGGAAGGTCAATTAAGAAATAAACTGACCTCTCCGCTGTTTAAAGACCATTTTGAAAATGAAAATTGGAAATTGATTTATTTTGATACTCTTAGAAATGCATACACAAAGCAAAAAGCAAAAATTGATATATATAGCTTGATAAACAAAAAGACAGGAACATCAAAAAAACTGAAGGGCTCAGATATTCAGATTCAGGGAAAGTTATTTTAAAGACAATGGTTCCATCATAAGATGAAGATAGTGATTTTCGGGGACATACTTTTTAAGCGCCCTTATATACGTTTTTTGTCTTATGGGTTGGCCGGGGTCAATTTTCCCCGTAACCATCGCTGTGAAATATTTGATGGAAAGGATTTGATGGGATGAGTCGAGTAAATATTCGAATAATTTTTTAAAATTCAACCATTTATATGGCGTACCTTTTACAGCTCCATAATAAAAATTGAACCCGTCAATATAAATGTAAGTTCGCATACTTGTAAGCTATAAATAAGCAGAGGCCACCGAAGTGGCCCCGCGCCCTGGGTCGAAACCTCAGGGGAAGTTTATTGTTAAGTCAATTATTAATTACAATTTACCAATATGTCAAGAAAAAATAACCATGGCATGAACTCTGACTGAGATTTCGCTGTGAATAGGGTCAGGCAATTTTAATAAAGCATTGAACAAATGCCATGTCTACACTCTTTCTAAAATAGAAGCCGGTTGAGGCTTTTCCCTATTAATGTATTAATATAAGGGGTCAACACTTTACTTCATGCCCTTAGCATAGTAGAGTTAGCATAAAGTAAAGCGTTGACCCCATTTACTCTTCTCTTAAAGGCATGCTTGATCAGTTTTAATGCAGTTCAAGTTAAAGGTTACAAACTGTATTGGAAAGTATTCTGAAGGTGGTCTGGGTATTGACTAATAGCAGCTAGTCGAAAGTTCTAGGTCAGAAGCCTCGACCCCAAGATATGGGTATTCAGGAGGGAGATTTTTCATGCAAACGAGGTCAGTTCATCTTTATGTTTCTTCACCCATCCATCGGCTCCGCATTCTTTAAAGATTCTGATTGCCTTGTTTAGGTTTTCTTTGGTTTTTGATAGATCGCCTTTAGAATGGAAAGAATTGTCGGATAGAGGCCAAAAGAAGGATTATTTTAACTCTTGGAAATGAGCTTTCTGACCGATACGGGATATCTGGACAGCTCATTTATTTATTTTTATCTTTTTTTTGCTTCCGCTTATCCTTTAGTGTTTGCTTGCCTTTTTTCTGTTCTTCGCGTTTGCCTTTATCTTTTTTTCCCTTGTCGCCCACCTAATCTCCTTTTCCTTTCAAAAAACTTTTTATCCAATAATTACCCATAGTTCATCATATGGCCCCAAGACCCCATATGTTCGTTGTATGGTCCTTGCCAACAAAGTTTTTTCCCCTTCTATGATTCTCCCAAGGATGACCAAAGTTGCGATTCCCAGCAGAATATGACAGAGGTGAAACGAGTAAAGCAACCGTCCCTTTTTATTGAAAAAGGTAACCCACATATGAGTTACCTTTAACAGCCAACTCATTTTTTGATAAGAAGTTCAAGCC
>JAFDIG010000082.1 GCA_019308145.1 Deltaproteobacteria bacterium
GCCAAGACCTAAAGCAACAACCATTGTTGCCGCCATTGCAACAGCGCCAATATCTTTCCTTTTTTCTTTATTGCTATTAGATGATCCTTCTTTTATCTCCTCTTTTAATGCCTCATTAGCTGAAAAATTTAAAGCCTTTATACCTAATACAAGGGTTGAAAGCAAAACTATAACTCCTCTTACTAACGGGAGTTTAAAAATTCTACTTTTTTCAGAAAGAAGATTCAATCTATCTTTTTTTACTGCTATCTCTCCAGAAGGCCTCCTCACAGCTACAGCTAAAGATCGAGGGGCCTTCATCATTACCCCTTCTATTACTGCTTGGCCTCCAACTTCTGTTTTCTTTTTCAATTCTTCTTCGCCTCTTCATCCTTTTTCATAAATGTTTCATATTTTTTCCTGAACTTTTCGATCTTGCCTGCTGAGTCAACAAGCTTTTGTTTCCCTGTAAAAAATGGATGGCATGCAGAACATATTTCAACATTGTAATCTTTTCTTGTTGACAAGGTTTCAATCACATTGCCACACGCACAGGTGATCTTAATCCAATTGAGCTTAGGGTGAATACCTTTTTTCATTAAAAATTCTCCTCCTTTTATCTTTAATTAGTTCTCTCTGAAAAAAATCAATATCTTATTATCATTAGAATATATAAGATCTATTTTAATTGCAAACCTATACTTTTAAAAAAATTAAGTTGTTATCACTTTTTTACAAATAAAAATATTCAATAAAGATCAAAATATCTATTAAATAATCTTATATAGAGTCTTTAAAAGGGCCTAATTTTAATATATTATTTTAATGAACTTTTTGCAAGAGGGGGTTTTATTGATTCATTGTATCAAGAAACTCTCTATTGCTTTTTGTTTTAGAAAGTTTTTCCAATAAAAATTCCATAGCATCTATAACTCCCATAGGTTGAAGCACCTTTCGCAATACCCAAATCCGCATAAGATCTTCTTTAGGGATAAGCAGTTCCTCCTTTCTTGTACCAGATTTAAATATATCAATAGCAGGGAAAACCCTTCTATCAGCTAATCTTCTATCAAGTTGAAGCTCAAGATTTCCTGTTCCTTTAAATTCTTCAAAGATCACCTCATCCATCCTGCTACCAGTATCAATAAGGGCTGTGCCAATAATTGTTAAACTACCACCTTCTTCAACATTTCGAGCTGCTCCAAAAAACCTTTTTGGCTTGTGCAAAGCATTAGAATCAACGCCACCTGACAAAACCTTACCACTTGGAGGAACTACAGCATTATATGCCCTTGCAAGACGTGTTATTGAATCAAGTAAAATCACCACATCCCTATGATGCTCCACTAATCTTTTCGCCTTTTCTATAACCATTTCAGAAACCTGAACATGTCTTTGAGCAGGTTCATCAAAGGTTGAGCTTATTACCTCTCCTTTTACAGATCGTTGCATATCTGTAACCTCTTCAGGTCTCTCATCAATCAAAAGAACAATCAAAAAACAGTCACTATGATTTTGTGTTATACTATTTGCAATATTTTGAAGCAACATAGTTTTCCCAGTCCTTGGTTGAGCTACTATTAGACCTCTTTGTCCTTTACCAATTGGTGTTAAAAGATCCATTATCCGCATCGATAGATTATCAGGTTCTCTTTCTAAAATAAACCTTTCATTTGGATAGATAGGGGTCAAATTATCAAAAAGAATCTTTTCTCTTGCGATCTCAGGATTTTCATAATTTACTGATTCAACTTTAAGTAAAGCAAAATATCGCTCAGAATTTTTTGGTGGTCGTATCTGACCAGCAACAGTATCCCCTGTTCTTAAATTAAACCGTCTGATTTGCGAAGGAGAGATATATATATCATCTGGTCCTGGTAGGTAGTTATAATCAGGTGCTCTTAGAAAACCAAAGCCATCTGGATGAATCTCCAACACCCCTTCACCATAAATTACCCCCTTTTTCTCTGTTTGCGCTTGTAGTATGGAGAAGATCAGATCCTGTTTTCTCATACCAGCAGCATTTTCAACATTAAGTTCTTTAGCAATTTGAGTTAGTTCATTGATCTTTTTTCTTTTTATTTCGGTTAAATTTAATATTTGAGTCACGCTACCTCCTTTTTTCTCTTTAAGGTATTCTTTTTACAAGTCTTTCTAAAATTTTAAATATTTTATAAACCTCCTTTTTTGTATCATAAATAGTACCACTATTATCTATTACATAATCTGCCATTTCTTTCTTTCTCTCAATAGAGATCTGGTTATTAATTCTTTTTAGAGCTTCATCAAATGTTAATGAATCTCTATTCATCAATCTTTTTATTTGTATTTCTAAAGGAACATAAACAACGATAATCTTATTAAAAAATGATTCACTTTTTGTTTCATATAAAAGAGGGGTATCAACTAAAACAACCTGGTTGGAATTATTTTTTAAAATCTTATCAACTTTATCTATTACTCTTTCCCAAATTTTAGGATGAGTTATATTATCTAACAATCTCTTTTTTTCTGGAGAACTAAATATAATTGAACCTAATTTTTTTCTGTCTAACTTACCTTCTTTTGTTAGAATTTGAGAGCCAAAAGATTCAACAACTTGATTAAAAGCAAAAGTCCCAGGAGCTATTACCTCACGAGTTACCTGGTCTACATCAATAATTACCGCCCCTAATTCTTCAAAAATATCAGCAACTGTGGTTTTCCCTGTACCTATACTTCCAGTTAACCCAAAGGTCTTTCTACTCTCTTTTCTCACCTTCTTCAGCGAAGGATCTTCCATAACTATTTTTATTATTCTATGAAATTAAAGTTAGTTAATTACATTTAGACTAACTCTATCAGCGTGAAAAACAAAAGGAAAGTCCCTTATTTTTTTATAATTTTTATTATTATTAATATGCAAAATTTGAATTAAAAATTTTTTAATCATTAAATATCAAGATTTTGAGCTGAAAGAGCATTTTCTTCTATAAATCTCCTTCTACTCTCAATATGGTCTCCCATTAAAATATTGAATATCTCATCTGCATCTATTGCATCCTCTACCTTTACTTGTAGGAGAGTCCTTTTTTCTGGGTTCATTGTTGTTTCCCATAATTGCTCAGCATTCATCTCTCCAAGCCCTTTATAACGTTGAATATAAATACCCTCTTTTCCTTTTTCAAAGAGATAATCTATTAAACTCTCTTTATCTTTAATAGGAACTTCTTTCTCTTTCTCCTTAACAATTAAAGTAACATCTTCTATTTCTTTGATCTCATTATATAGATAAACAAGGTTTTTATATTCTATAGAGTCTATCAATTCGCTATTGATTATCTGATATTGTCCATTATTCCCTATCCCTAAATTCACAACCCATTCATAAAGATTATGCTCTTCATCTTTTTGTATATGCACATCATCGAATCCTAAAAGGTGAAATCTATCTATTATATTTAATAGATTATTTTTTTCTTTAAAGAAACTTTTATCCTTTATTTCATTCTTTAAAAGAAAAGTTATTATATCTTCATTCAACCCTTTTACGGTTATTATTCTCTTTTTATAATTAATGAACTTTAAGATCTTTGAGACCAGGTTTTTTAACCTTTTACCAGAAAATGTCTTGCCTGTCTCTTTTAGTAAAAGGGTTGTTTTTTCAATTACCCTATTTAGAAGTATTTCATTTAACTCTTCTTCATCCTTTATATAAATCTCTTCTTTTCCTTTTACCAACCTAAAAAGAGGGGGTTGAGCAATGAAAAGATAACCTTTTTCTATTACTTCTTTCATTTGTCGATAGAAAAATGTAAGAAGAAGAGTTCGTATATGAGAGCCATCAACATCTGCATCAGTCATTATGATTATTTTATGGTATCTTATCTTTGAAATCTCTTGAAGCTCTTCACCAACTCCGATTCCTAAGGCAGTTATAATTGTCTTTATTTCCTCATTTGAAAGCATTTTATCTAATCTTGCCTTTTCAACATTAATAATCTTGCCTTTTAGAGGAAGAATTGCTTGGTTTTGTCTTTCTCTACCTTGCTTAGCACTACCACCTGCTGATTCTCCCTCAACAATAAAAAGTTCACTTTTTTTAGGATCCTTCTCCTGACAATCAGCCAATTTCCCAGGAAGAGAATGAGAATCAATAGCCCCTTTTCTGCGGACTATTTCTCGCGCTTTTCTTGCTGCCTCTCTTGCCCTTGCGGAATCTATTACTTTAGAGATGATTTTTTTTGCTACATCAGGTCTTTCTTCAAAAAACCGCCCAAGATGCTCATTTACAAAGGATTCTACTGCTCCTTTAACCTCGCTATTCCCTAACTTAGTCTTTGTTTGCCCTTCAAACTGAGGATTCTTAACCTTTACAGAGACAATTGCAACTAATCCTTCTCTAATGTCATCACCAGTAAGAGAATTTTTGAAGTTTCTTAAAAGGCCTTCGTTAGAAGCATATCTATTTATTGTTTTTGTAAGCGCAGATTTAAATCCTGAAAGATGTGTTCCACCTTCATGAGTATTAATGGAGTTTGCAAATGAGAAGATATTTTCATTATAACCATCATTATATTGAAAAGCAACCTCAATAAATATATCACCTTTTTGCCCTTCAAAATGGATAGGTTTTGAGTGAATACAATTCTTCTGACGATTTAAATATTTTACAAAAGAGGCAATACCTCCTTCATAATGAAATTCTTTTCTTTTTTCGCTTTTCCTTTCATCTGTTAAGGTTATTAATATTCCTTTATTTAAAAAGGATAGCTCCCTTAATCTCTTTGATAGAAGCTCAAAACTTACCTCTGTTGTTTCAAATATCGTTGGGTCTGGTTTAAAACGTATCTTTGTTCCTCTTCTTTTAGTAGTTCCAACCACTGTTAATTCAGTTTCTTTCCTTCCTCTAATATATCTTTGTTGATAAACCTTCCCATCCCTTCTTATTTCAAGCTCCAACCATTCTGATAGGGCATTTACAACTGATAACCCAACGCCATGTAACCCCCCTGAAACCTTATAGCTTTTATTATCAAACTTTCCACCAGAATGGAGTTTAGTTAAAACCACCTCAGCTGCAGGAATTCCTTTCTGATGAGCTCCAACAGGAATTCCTCTACCATTATCATTTACTGTAATACTGTTATCTATATGGATAATGACATCTATTTTTGTACAAAATCCTGCTAATGCTTCATCAATACTATTATCTACCAATTCTTGCACAAGTTGATGCAATCCTTCTATTGATGTATTTCCAATATACATCGCGGGTCTTTTTCTTACTGCTGCTAATCCTTCTAAAACCTTAATATGACTAGCGTCATATTTTTCTATCATCCTCTTCTCCTGTTTTTCCGATTTCGATTTTTAATATTTTTTATGGGAACTCAATAAAGAACTATTTTAATTTGTGACATTAAACATTATTTAATTAAAATATCTTTATTAACCAAAATATTTATTAAAACATTTTGGAAGGGGGATAAGGATTATATCTTAAATTCTCATTGGCATGATAATATTTAAATGTTTTTCTTCGTTCTCCCCTTTCACCAACCCAGCGCTTTCTCCATCTTTTAATTCAAAAATAATTTTTTCTGAATCTATTGTTTGAAGAGCTTCTATAAGGTATCTGGCATTAAAAGCTATATCTAAAGGTTCCCCAGTAAATTCAATATCCAAAATATCTTTAGCAAAGCCAATTTCATTTGAACCTGAATTAGTATGCAATATCAATTCACCTTCTTTTATTGAAAAGATAATACCTTCATCTCTATCTGAGATCATAATAGAGACCCTTCTTAAAGCCCTTATCAAATCATCCTTTTTTACTATAAAACTTTTATCATTATCTGTTGGGATTACCCTTTGATAATTTGGATATTCACCTTCAAGAAGTCTTATAGTTATTAAATCATCATCCATCTTTATTATCAACTCTTTTTGAGTTAACCCTACCTTAATTGTATCACCTGAATCATGGAAAATTTTTCTTAACTCTATAAAACCTTTCTTAGGAACTATTATTTTATCCTCTATTTCTAAATCTGTTTGGATCTCTCTTTCAATAAGTGCTAATCTATGTCCATCTGTTGCTACCATGAGAAGATTTTTTTTATCATTTTCATTATTAACGGAAACAGATATTCCATTTAGATTAAACCGAGATTCTTCATTAGAAGATGCAAAAGCTGTTTTATCTATCATCTCCATAAAAAGTTTTTTGTCAATATCAAAAAATTTTACATTACTTATATCAGTCTCAACAGGATATTCTACTGGATCAATTCCTGCTAATTGAAAAAGGGACCTTCCAGAAACTACTTTCACCCAAAAATTATCCATTGATTCAATATGAATCTCATCTGAAAAAAGCTCTCTAACTATTTCAAAGATCTTTTGGCTTGGTATACATATCTCCCCTGGAGTGATAATATTAGCTTCTATTTGAAGTTTTATCCCTATTTCAAGATTTGTAGAAAATAATTTTAGGTTATTGTTCTCTCCTTTTATTAAAGTATTAGCTAAAATAGGAGAGGTTGTCTTTTTTTCTGCTACTATTTGAATTTTTGATAAAGCTTTATAAAAAGAATTTTTTTCTACATTAAAATCCATATATTCTCTCCAATCTATTTATATTATATATTAATAAAGAAAATAATTATAATAAAAACTGTCAAAATGTAAAAAAAAGAAATAAATGATTAAGATTTAAAAGAAATTTATGTAAAAAAATTATATAAATAAAATGAGTTATTTGTCAATATTTAGAAAGTTTTATTCTTTCAATAAGAATATTTATTAAATCTTTTAAAGAAGATTCTTCATTTACCCTTTTTTCGATTTTTCTTATAGAATGTATCACTGTAGAATGGTCTTTTCCACCAAACCTTTCACCAATTTCCATTAACGATAAGTTTGTTAATTTTCTTGCTAAATATATACCTATTTGTCGCGGGAATACAACATTTTTTTGTTTCCTTTTCCCTATTAAAGTTGAAAGTTTTATATTAAAAAAAGATGAGACAACTTTTTGAATTTTGTTTATATCTACAAAAAAATCTTTCTCTTTTATAATATTTTTTAAGATTTCTTTTGCCATGCTTAATGATATTGGTGACCCAGAAAGAGATGAAAAAGCACTTAACCTTATAAGAGAACCTTCTAAGGTGCGAATATTTGAATCAATAGAAGAAGCAAGATAGAAGGCTACGTCATCTGGTAAAGGGATTCTATTTAATCCAGCTTTTTTCTTAAGGATAGCAACCTTTGTTTCAACATCAGGTGGTTGAATATCTGTAATCAAGCCCCACTCAAATCTCGATTTTAACCTTTCCTCAAGATTAGGTATATCCTTTGGGAAAAGATCGCTTGTAAGAACTATCTGTTTATTTGATTCAAATAATGCATTAAAAGCATGAAAAAATTCCACTTGGGTCATCTCTTTATTTGAAAGAAATTGAACATCATCTACTAAGAAGATGTCCATATTCCTAAATTTTTTTCTAAATTCATGGGTTTTTTCATATCTGATAGCATCAATCAGTTGACTTGTAAATTCTTCTGATGATATAAAACAAATCTTTTCTTTTGGTATAATTTTATTTTTGTATACATATAAACCTATAGCATTTAGAAGATGAGTTTTTCCTAATCCAACCCCTCCATATATAAAAAGAGGATTATATGCTTTAGAAGGAAAAGAAGCAACTGCTTGACAAGCAGCATGAGCTAACTGATTACTTGGTCCTACAACAAAATTTTCAAAGCTATAAGAAGGATTAAAGTATGGGATATTAATATCCTTTTCATATCTTAAATAATCATTACTTTCTAAAAAAGCTTTTTCACTTTCTTCAATAATAAAGGATATCTTTATCTTTTCTCCTTTTATAAAGGATAGGTTAGAAGAGATTTCATTTACATAGTTTTCCTCAAGCCATATCTTAAAAAATCTATTTGGTACTTTTAAATAAAAAACGTTATCTTCAATCTTAACAGGTTCAATAGGTTTTATCCATGTTTCAAAAGCTTCTTTATCTATTTTTTGTTTTAGAAGGAAAAGACAATAATCCCATACTTTTTCCATACTAAAAACCTATAAAAAAGGGCAAATAATAAAAAGATTTGAAATACCTTACGGAACAAATCAAAATATATTTTTTATCGGTTAAGATTTTTTGGCAGGTCCTTTTATTATATAAACAATATAAAACAAAAAAAGTTTTTTTTCAAGTTTTTTTAAAAAATTCTTTTGGATTAAAATGAACTTTTTATAATATCAATAATTCTATTTAAATCATCTATAGAGAAGAAATGTATCTCTATTTTACCTTTTTTACCAGACATATGAATATTAACCTTTGTGCCAAGAATATTTTTAAAATCATTCTCTATTTTTTCTATCTG
>JAFDIG010000083.1 GCA_019308145.1 Deltaproteobacteria bacterium
GGTTTCAAAAAAATATATTATATTAATTGAACATAGTATGCCAAAAAATCCTATTCACAAATGGCTAATGAAATATATAGAGGCATTTGAAAAAAGCTATTATTATCAATTTCTTTCTCAGGATTTAAGAAAATGGTTTAAAGATAACTCTTTAATCATCGAGAATGAAATAAACCTTGATGGAACAAATATTTTTCTATTAAAAAAAGGTCATACCAATGAAAG
Organism: Deltaproteobacteria bacterium; assembly: GCA_019308145.1. Taxonomy (GTDB): domain Bacteria; phylum Desulfobacterota; class JAFDIG01; order JAFDIG01; family JAFDIG01; genus JAFDIG01. Next base: position 226 of record JAFDIG010000083.1, read on the forward strand.
ATAAAATAAAATTTTTTGAAAAACCTAAATTAAAATCACCAACAATTATTGCTGGATTTGAGGGCTGGCCAAATGCAGGAGAAGTCTCAACAGGAACTCTTAAGTATTTGATAAAAAGCCTTAACCCTAAACCTTTAGCATCTATGAAAATAGATGATTTTTTCTCATATCACTCTAAAAGACCAACTGTAAAAGTAGAAAGGGGGAAAATTATAGAAATAGTAAAAGCTAAAAATAATTTTTTCTACTGGATAAACCAAAATGGAAACAGAGACGTTATTCTATTCATGGGAACTGAACCTCATCTAAAATGGGAATACTTTATTGATATATTCCTTAAAGTTTGTGAAGAAATGAAAGTAAAACAGATTATTACTATAGGAGGAACTACCGACAACATAACTCATGAAGAAGAGATGATATCTGCTTTAGCAACTGATGAGAAAGATATCAAATTTTTAGATGAAATTGGAATCAGCCCTATAGATTATTATGGTCCAACATCAATCCATTCTATGATTATAACAACGAGTAAAGAAAAAGGTTTTTCTTCTATTAGCTTATGGGGACATGTTCCTTTTTACATAAAAGGATCTAATTTTAGAGTTTATAGAAAAATGATCGATATTCTACAAAAACTTACAGGCTTTTATATAAACACTACTGATCTTGAGATGGCTTGGCAACGAGTAAAAAAACAGATAGATTTGCTTATTGAAAAAAATCCTGAATTAAAACAATATATTGAAGCAATAAAAAAAGGTGGAAAAGGAGAAAAGCCAACCAAAGAAAATGAATTAAAAGGGGAAGTCATAAGGATTGATGAATTTTTAAAAAGTAAAGAAGAACCTGAAAAAGATGATTAAAACATTAAAAAAAGAGCAATAAAACCCATTAAATAAAAAGCTATATCAATAAAAAACTCAAGCGAATAAGTATACCAAAAAGGATTAGAAAAGGATGCAAAGACAAGCAAAGCGAGATACCCTATTGGTGCTAAAAAGAAAATAGCATGAACAGGAAATATAAAAGAAGAAGCAGATAAAAGAAATAGAAATATTGACAAAAAAAGAATAGTCATAGTTATCAACAATTTGCTTCTTTTCTCCCCCAGCACAATAGGAAATGTCTCTTTACCAACAATTAAATCCCCCTGAATATCACGCATATCAAAGGTAGCAGTCCTAATAAAAGCAACCAAAAACATTACAATAAATGTTGATAATTGTTTTATGGAAAAATCGCCTCCATAATGAAGATATGGAATAAATGTGATGATAGCTCCCCAACCAATAGCAGTAAATAATGTCTTAGAACCAGGTATTTCCTTTATTTTTGAAAACCCTATTTTTTTTACCCAACTTGATGGAATAAATGGAAAATTATAGCCAAGCCCTATAACAACAGCTGCAAAAAGAAACAAAAAAGGATTAAAACTCAAATAAAATCTCGCAAAAAAAAGAATCATAACAATAACAATAAGACTAAAGATAATTAAAACTTTTCCATATCTTTCGTAAAACTCTCTTCTTGCGGGATCATTGAATTTAATTGCATCTATATCAGTAAGCCTGTTTATTAAATGCATAGAAAAGATATAACCAAAGGCAATAAAAAAAAATGGTAGGCGAAATAAAAACCCTTGAAGAAAACAAGATACAAAGGTAAGCATACCTGCTGCACCAGCAATAAAGATATTACTTTTAACCAAAAAGTTTCTGAACCTTTTGATCCATATAAAAAAAGAGGATTCCCTACCTTTTATCTTTTCAAGCTTTTCAACAACTTGACTTATAACCCAATTTGGAGTGGAAGCACCAGCGGTTACACCTACAATAGAAAGATTTTTTAACCTTTCCTCTTTAATCTCTTTTTCTGATTCTATATGATAAGCATTTACACCTGTCTCTTTTGCCACTTCAACTAACCGCCTTGTATTAGCGCTGTTTTTCCCTCCAACAATCACTATTGCATCAACACCTTTTGCAAGATTCTTTACTTCTCTCTGTCTTTTATGTGTTGAATCACAAATTGTGTTAAAAACAGATACCTCTGAAAATTTTCTTTTGATTTCGTTTTGGATTTGATTAAAAAATTCTTCATTTTGAGTAGTCTGAGCAACAACTGTTATAGGTTCGTTAGTTGGGATCAATGATAACTTCTCAAAACTGTCAACAGCTAATACATTTTTACCAGCAGAACCCATAAGGCCTTTAACCTCTGGGTGATTAGGATCCCCTATTATCACAATAAAACGACCTCTTTCTGCTTCCTTTTTAATAATAGCATGCACTTTTGCTACTTTTGGGCATGTAGCATCAATTATTTGAGCGCCTTGCCTGTGTATTATTTCTTTTACATCAGGTGGAACTCCATGTGCTCTAATTACTACTCTGCCTTTCTTTGGTATTTTTAAAGGATCATCTATTATCTCTATCCCCTTTTCCTTCAAAAGGGAAAGAACTTGAGGATTATGAATCAATGGACCAAATGTAAAAAGTTTGCCATTTTTTTTGTTGGAGGCAGATAAAACTATGTTTACAGCTCTCCTCACTCCCATGCAAAAACCACTTGCTCTTGCAATCTTAACTCTCATAATCATTAAATTATACCACTAACAGATTTGTGTCAATAAATATAAAAATAAGGATTTACTTAAAAATTCACTTGACATTATTTGACCAATATTATAGTGTAATAAATACTTCATAAAAAATTTTTGTTGGAAGATTTTCATAATTTATTCTTGAAGTTCACTATCTGAAAAATTACTTGACAACTATTGTAATATAATATTATTGAAAAAGAATAAAAAAAGAACGGTATTTTATTTTCTTTCGTATTTTTTATTATGCTTAGCAATTATTGGTTTAGGAATTTTTATGGATAAAGTGATAAAAAGGAAGGAGGTGAAGAATAATTAAGTTAAAGGTTAAAACTCAAACATTTTTAAACTATCAAAATCCAAACAGTAGGGGGGAAAAATGAAAAAATTTTCTTTAGTAACTTTAATTGTAATCGTAACAGCTTTTATCTTCACATTTACGCTTTCAACTCCACCAACAGCTCATGCTAAAAAATTAACCTTTGTTACAATAGGAACAGGTGGAGTAACAGGGGTCTACTATCCAACCGGGGGCGCCATCAGTAAGATTGTAAACAAAAAAAGGAATAAGTATCATCTTAAGGTTACAGTAGAGTCCACTGGTGGATCGGTCTTCAACGTCAATGCAGTTATGGCAGGGGATCTTGAATTTGGTATCGTTCAATCAGACCGTCAATATCAAGCCTGGCATGGATTAAAGGAATGGAAAGATAAAGGTCCACAAAAGGATCTTCGTGCAATTTGCAGTTTTCATCCTGAATCAATCACTTTAGTCGCTGGAGATGACACAGGAATATGGAAGGTAGAAGATTTAAGAGGTAAGCATGTAAACATTGGAAATCCAGGATCTGGTCAGAGGCAAAACTCCATTGATATCTTAGAATATAAAGGGATTGATTATAAAAAGGATCTAAAAGCAGAAGGATTAAAAGCTGCTGAAGCTCCTAAGATGCTTCAAGATGGGCGTATCGATGCTTTCTTCTATACTGTTGGTCATCCAAGTGGTGCTATAAAAGAGGCTACTTCAGGAAGAAGAAAGGTTCACTTTGTCCCTATCACTGGCATTGAAGGCCTTTTGAAAAAATATCCTTACTATGCAAAGGCTTTTATTCCTATCAAATTCTATCCTATGGCTTCTAATAAAAAAGATGTACCAACCTTTGGTGTAAAAGCAACTTTCGTTACATCAGCAAAGATTCCTGCATGGATTGTCTATGCTATCACAAAGGAAGTTTTTGATAACTTGGAAGACTTCAAAAAGCTTCATCCTGCCTATTCAATCTTAACAAAAAAGAATATGCTTGAAGGATTAACCGCTCCATTTCATCCAGGTGCCCTAAAATATTTTAAAGAAGTAGGGTTAATCAAATAGGAACTCAAATAAAAGATGCGGGGCTAATTAAAGATTTTGCCCCGCATTTTTTTATGGAGATAAACTATGAGCGATGTCGAAAAAAAGGAAACAACTGAAGGTGTAGAGGCTGCCAGAAGGATAGCCGAAGAGGCAGAAGCTGGTGCCAAAAAAGTAAAAGGTTATTATGCAAAATGGTTCATACCTGTAATTGCTGCCAGCTGGTCTTTATTCCAGTTAGCCCTTCCCTCTGTACTAATACTGAATGCTGTTTATATAAGGGCAATCCATTTAGCATTTGCTATAACATTAGTTTATCTAAGTTATCCTATGTTCAAAAAACCAAAAAGAGGGAAAATTTTAGGGTATTTATCTGCCAGGGATCGTTTTACATTATTAGATTATACTTTAGCTATAGCAGCATGTATAGCTGCTCTTTACCTTGCATTTGATTATGCAGGTATAAGCGGGCGTCAGGGTTCTCCTTTGCCCAGAGATGTTGTTTTCGGTTTTGCTTTGATTATATTCCTTTTAGAAGCAGCAAGAAGATCATTAGGACCTGCCTTAAGTGTTGTTGCAACCATATTTATTTTATATAGTTTTTATGGGCCATATATGCCAGATATTATTGCTTTTAAAGGAGTATCAGTATATCGATTTGTTGGTCAAATCACTATGAGTACTGAAGGGATATATGGTATACCCCTTGACGTATCAGCAACAATCGTCTTCCTATTTGTTCTTTTTGGCTCAATGCTGGATAGGGCTGGCGCAGGAAAATATTTTGTTGATTTGGCATTCTCTCTGCTCGGAACATTTAAAGGTGGTCCTGCAAAGGCAGCGGTATTAGCTAGTGGACTTACTGGCCTTGTTTCAGGATCCAGCATCGCAAATGTTGTAACTACAGGAACCTTCACTATCCCTTTGATGAAAAGTGTTGGCTATCCCCCTCATAAAGCTGGTGCTGTTGAAGTTGCATGCAGTACCAATGGACAACTTATGCCTCCAATTATGGGAGCAGCTGCTTTTATCATAGCTGAATATTGTAATATACCATATATCCAAGTGGTTCGCGCTGCTTTCGTACCAGCTATTATTTCATATATTGCTTTAATGTATATCACCCACTTAGAAGCATCAAAGTTAGGATTAAAAGGACTTTCAAGGGATCAACTTCCAAATTTTTTTAAGACATTTATAAGAGGAATCCATTATATTATTCCTTTAGTTTTTCTTGTTTATGAATTGGTAATTTTAAGACATTCTCCTGAGTTAGCAGCATTTAGGGCAATAATAATTTTAGCTATATTAATTCTTATCCGAAATCCAATTGCTTCTTACTTAAGAAAAGAACCAATAAGAAAAGGTTTTCTTTTAGGTATAAAACAGATTATAGAGGCATTAGTTGCTGGTGGAAAAAATATGATGGGAATTGGTGTTGCTGTGTCTGCTGCCGGTATTATCGTTGGGGTAGTTACAATGGGATTAGGAGGCATTATCACAGAAGCTATTGATGTGATTGCTCGTGGAAATCTTATCGCCATCTTACTTCTTACAGCTTTTGCAAGCCTAATTTTAGGTATGGGACTACCAACAACAGCAAACTATATTGTTATGGCATCCTTAACAGCTCCTGTTATCGTTACTCTGGGAGCTAAATCAGGATTAGTTGTGCCATTGATTGCAGCTCATCTTTTTGTATTTTTCTTTGGAATATTAGCAGATGATACCCCTCCTGTTGGTTTGGCTGCTTTTGCTGCATCTGCAATAGCAAAAAGTCCACCTATTCCAACAGGTATTCAAGGATTTATGTATGATATAAGGACTGCGATACTTCCTTTTATGTTTATCTTTAATACCGATCTATTGTTAATAAATGTTCACTCGATAACTCATGTTGCCTGGATCTTTTTTACTGGCATTATAGCAATGTTTGCTTTTGCTGCAGCAACCCAACGTTATTTTATCACAAAAACCAAATGGTATGAAAGCATACTTCTTCTTGGTGTAACCTTTTTAATCCTTAGGCCTGACTACATGGTTAATAAATTCCATCTCGCTAAAAATCTCAAATTCTTAATTACAGGTGGAGGACTTGTTTTGTATGGCTTAATCTTTTTAATCCAAAAAGGTAGGATTAAATTTGCAAAATAAGAAGGGGTGTTTGGAAATAAAAAAGGAGCATATAGATGATCCCTGAAATAAAAAAAGTTTTATATGCTACAGATTTAACAAAAAACTCAGCCTATGCATTTAGGTATGCTATTAAAGTCTCTTTATCAACAGGTGCAAAGATAACTATCTTGCATGTAACAAAGAAGATGGATCCAGTTGGAGAAATTCCAGTAATCGTACAATTAGGAGAAAAAAGATATAGACAACTTGTTGAAGAAAAAAAAGAGGAAGTAGTTAAAAGAATAAAAAAGAGGCTTGAAGAGTTTGCTAAAAAAGAATTAAAGGATGAGCCAGAAGGTATTAAAAGGGTTTCTTCTATTGTAGTTAAAGAAGGTGAGCCAGCGGTAGAGATTTTAGATATGGCAGAGCAAGAAGATTCTGATCTTATTATTATGGGGTCCCATGGAAAAGGAAGTAAATATACGTTTTTAGGAAGTGTAACTCAAAGAGTTTTAAGGCACATAAAAAGACCTGTTTTAGTAGTTCCTATTCCAGAAGGAAAGATTGATATTTCATATGCTGAAGATGATACATTTTTATAAACCTTTTTCAGGTTAAACAAATAGGAGAAGAGTAATGAGAGGATTAAAAACTCCTTCTATGATTATCTCTGTTGTATTGATATTGGCATTGATATTATTATCTTATAGCAAATCATTAGCGGAAGAGAGGTTTATTGACAATGGAGATGGCACAATCACTGATACAAAAACCAATCTGATGTGGGCACAATATGATAATATGGGAGATATAAACTGGCATCAGGCTAAAGATTATTGCGAACATATTATACTTAGCAAATATGAAGATTGGAGAATGCCTACCATTAAGGAGCTTGCTACATTATATGATCCAAATGAAAAAGGATATGAGACAGATTGTGGGAACTGGGTTAAGGTAAATCCGATTATTCATCTAAGTTGTGGTTGGGTATGGGCAATAGAGGCAAAAACAATTACTGCTTATGCTTATAATTTTACAAAAGGATATCAATATACAGACAGGAAGGTTCATAGACGACACTTCCGAGCCTTACCAGTTAGGACAATAAAAAAATAGATCTTTATTAATTTTTTAAGTTTAAAAATTTTTTGACTAAATAAATAAACTGATTATGGTCAACTTGACCTTATCGGTATAAAATTAAATGTAAGGTGGCATTTAATATGCCACCTTTTTTGCTCACAGGCAAGATACCCCTGCTATCTTATTTTTTATATTTTAGCTATCATTTTAGAAATTTTAAATTTTTTTATTTCTTCTTTCTTTCCGCAAATTCTTCCAGTTTTTCTTCTCTTTCAGGAGCTGAAACCGTTGCAAGACAAGCCTCTATTTCATAATCCATTAATGCCTCTAAACTCACCTCCTGAGCCATATTAAGTCCTTTTTTGATCAAGTTAATAGAAAAAGCAGAATTTTGAGCAATCTTGTTTGCCATCTCTTTTGCTTCATCCATAAGTCTATCATCTGGAACCACTTTATTTACTAACCCTATTCTTTCTGCCTCAATCCCATCAATATAGTCACAGGTAAAAAGAAGTTCCTTTGCCTTTCCAGGACCAACAAGATCCTGCAAAAGTCTCATAGCTCCTCCTGTTACCGAAGAAGAAACCCTGGCTTCAGGAGAGCCAAATTTAGCTCCTTCAGCAGCTATCCTTATATCACAGGCAAGAGAAAGCTCATAACCACTACCTAATGCATACCCATTTACTGCTGCAATGGTTGGTTTTGGAAATCTTATTATCTCTCTTGAAATCTCTTGGAGGTGAACAAGATAATCTCTATAAGCAGTTAAGGTTCTACCTTTAGAATCCTTGAGATCAGCTCCTGTTGAAAAAGCTCTACCTTCTCCTGTTATTATGATAACTTTAATGTTTGTATCATCCCTTGCATCATGTAACGCCTCTCTTAAATCAAGCCAGAGTTGCTTATTCATGGCATTTAAAACCTTAGGTCTATTTAATTTAATAATTGCTATGCCATCCTCTTTTTCATAAATTATACACTCAAACAGCAT
>JAFDIG010000084.1 GCA_019308145.1 Deltaproteobacteria bacterium
TGAGATGGAGAAAGCACCTTTCTATCTTTTTTATGTGGTGGAATATTAGTCGGGACAAAAATCACTTCAGAAAGTTCAAATTTTTCCCGAATCTCTTCCATTGTTCTTAAATGGCCAAAATGGACAGGATCAAATGTTCCACCAATAATACCAACACGAACCTCTCTATTCTTCATATCCTTATTTGACCATTTCCTAAAACGATGAATTTAGTGGTTGTAAGATCGGCAAGTCCCATAGGGCCAAAAGCATGTAGTTTTGTTGTTGAAATGCCAATTTCCGCCCCTAAGCCAAACTGATAGCCGTCTGAAAATCTGGTTGAAGCATTTACTAAAACAGTTGAAGAATTTACCCTTGTTAAAAATGTCATTGCTTTATTATAATCTTTAGTAATGATGGATTCAGTATGAGAAGATCCATATTTCTCTATATGTTCAATCGCTTCATTTATATCAGCAACTACTTTGATTGACAAAATCAAATCAAGGTATTCTTGATACCAATCTTCTTCTTTTGCTTCTTTTATATGTGGCAAAAACTTTCGTGTTTTATCACATCCTCTTAACTCTACGCCTTCTTTTTCAAGGAGCCTGCCAACAAAAGGAAGAAAATCTTTTGCAACATTTTCATGAACAAGTAAGGTTTCCATAGCATTGCATACACCAGGTCTTTGAACCTTAGCGTTTAGAGAGATTTCAGCTGCCATATCAAGATCCGCATCTTCGTCAACATATATATGACAAACCCCTTTATAATGTTTTATCACAGGAATACGAGATTTCTCTACTACTGATCGAATTAGTGACTCTCCTCCTCTTGGGATAATTAAATCTATATCCTCTTCTAAGGTTAACATCACATTAACTGCTTCTCTATCAACTATTGGAATTAGCGAAGCGGCATTTGGGGGAAGACCGGCTTTTTCAAGCCCTTTAGCAATAAGTTTTATAAGAGCAATATTAGAATTTATTGCTTCTGATCCTCCTCTTAAGATTACCCCATTGCCTGACTTTAAACATAAAGCTGATGCATCAATGGTAACATTAGGCCTTGATTCATATATTATACCTATTACTCCTAAAGGGATTCGCATCTTTCCAACCAAAAGGCCGTTAGGACGTTTCCACATCTTGACAATCTCACCAACAGGATCAGGTAAAGCAACTATTTCATAAAGCCCTTTGCTCATCTGATTTATTAACTTTTCCTCTATCCTCAACCTATCGAGCATGGCTAAAGATAAACCCGACTCCTTCCCTTTTTCTAAATCCTTTTTATTTTCTTTTATCAACCATTCTTTATTATCAACAAGTTCCTGAGCAATATAGGTTAACGCCATATTCTTTTGATTTGTATCAGCTTTTGCAATAATATTTGATGCCTCTTTAACATCTTTTGCTATCTTTTTGACTTCATTTTCTATATCCATCACTCTTTCCTCATAAAATTTTAAAGAATCACTAAATCATCTCTGTGAATAATCTCATCATAATATTTAAATCCTAATATATTTATAATATCTTTTGTTTTTACACCCTTTATCTTTTGTATTTCATCCTTGCTATAAAGTGCTAAACCTCTTGCGAACTCTTTTCCATCTGGTCCAATACAGGAGATTAAGTCCCCTCTTTTAAAATTTCCTTTTACATCTACAACACCAGAAGGTAATAAACTTTTCCCGTTATTGCATATTGCATTTTTTGCTCCCTCATCTACTATTACTTCTCCACAGGGTTTAAGAGCATAGGCAATCCAATGTTTTCTTGAGGGTAGTGCTTCTTTTTCTGGCAAGAAAAGGGTCCCTATCTCTTCGCCATCAATTATTCTTAATATTACATCATGAATATAACCACTTGCTACAATAGTAGGTATACCGTAATGGGCAGCTTTTTTAGCTGCTTTTAACTTTGTATATATTCCACCTCTTCCTAATCCCTCTTTAGTTCTTTTATCAATTTTTTCAAGATATTTATCAACCTTGCTAACAACTGATATAAGGGATGCGTTAGAATCTTTTTTGGGATCAGTTTCATACAGTCCTTCAACATCTGAAAGGATAAGAAGGAGTTCTGCATCCACTAAATTTGTTATGAGTGCTGAAAGATTATCATTATCTCCGAATTTTATTTCCTCTACCACAACAGAATCGTTTTCATTAATAATAGGTATAATATTATATGAGAGAAGAGTCTTTAAGGTATTCCTTGCATGTATAAACCTATCACGATTTGCTAAATCATTATGTGTAAGTAAAACTTGCGCTACCTTTTGATTATAATGGGAGAAAAATTCTTCATATATGTGCATAAGATGACTCTGTCCGGCAGCAGCAGCAGCTTGTTGTTCTGGGATTGTTCTTGGACGAATCTTTAATCCCATCTTACGCATACCAGCAGCTATAGCACCTGAAGTTACGAGAATCACTTCTTTTTCTTTTTCTATTAATGAGGATATCTGTCTGGTGATAGATGCAAATGCTTCTAAATTCAAACCAGAAGAGGGCGAAGCTAAAACCCTGCTTCCTACTTTTATTATTATCCTTTTGATATCTTTTAGATTTTTTCTCTCAAATGAACGATTCATTTCTTTTTTTTAACTTAAAAGATGATATTCTATTTGTTAATTCTTTTAAAAGCAATGGTATTCCTTCACCTGTTATAGCAGATATAGGGAAAACATCTATATCTATCCCCTTAAATCTTTCTTTTACATCTTTTAATCTTTGTTTTGCATAAGGTAAATCAATTTTGTTTAATACAACTATTTGAGGTTTTAAGCCAACTTCTTTTTTATAATTAGAAAGTTCTTGATTTATTATATTGAAATCTGAGATCGGGTCTCGTGGAGGGGGAGCAGCAAGATCAATTATATGTAAAAGAAAGGAAGTCCTTTCAATGTGCCGTAAAAAATTAAGCCCTAAACCTTTTCCTTTGTGTGCATCTTTTACAATACCAGGTATGTCAGCAATTACAAATATGTTATCATCATCAAGATTTGCTACCCCGAGACTGGGAGTAAGAGTTGTGAAAGGATAATCTCCGATTTTTGGATGAGCTGAAGAAATCCTTGAAATAAAAGTAGATTTTCCGACATTAGGGAGTCCTATAATCCCTATATCTGCAATAAGCTTGATCTCTAAGTTAAGCCATCTTTCCTCACCAGGTTTTCCTGTTTCCTTTATTCTGGGAGCTTTTCTAACAGAAGTAGCAAAAGAAGCATTTCCTCGGCCGCCACGTCCACCTTTAGCAACAACTATTTCTTGGGAATGGAAAATAAGATCAGCCAAAATATCGCCAGTAGCATTATCTGTCACAACAGTCCCTACTGGCACATGAATCACTAAATCTTCCCCTTTTTTTCCTGTTTGATTTTTTCCTTTTCCTGGCTGACCATTTTTTGCTTTAAAATGTTGTTTAAACTTAAAATCGTAAAGAGTTTCTTTTTGCTTGTCAGCTCTAATTAAAACATTTCCTCCATCTCCTCCGTTGCCCCCATCTGGGCCACCACGTGGTCTGAATCTCTCCCTTAAAAAGCTTATGCAACCATCCCCTCCTTTGCCTCCTTTCACAAAAATACGTGCTTTATCCACAAATTTCATAAAAGGGTAATTAGCCTATTTTCCATTTTAGGGTAAACTAATTTACTGAAGAGGATAAACACTAACTTGTTTACGAGTTTTATCCTTTCTCTCAAACTTTATTATCCCATCTATTTTAGCAAAAAGAGTGTGGTCCTTACCTATTCCAACATTTTTACCAGGATGAATTTTAGTTCCCCTTTGCCTTATTAAAATATTACCAGCACGAGCAAACTGTCCGCCAAATTTCTTTACTCCAAGCCGTTGCCCTATGCTGTCTCTACCATTACGGGAACTTCCTCCTGCCTTTTTATGAGCCATTTTTATCCTCCATTGATTACTTATTTTAGCCTCTAAAGTGAGCCTATATAAAAGGAAAAGCTTTTTTTAACATTACTTATTTTTCTAGCTCTTCCAATTTTTGATTAGAAATTATCTCATCTATCATTACTTTAGTAAAGAGCTGCCTATGGCCTCTTTTCCTTCTGTAATTTTTCCTTCTTTTTTTCTTAAAAACTATGATCTTTCTATTTTTCCCTTGCTCTATGATATGACCTGAAACCTTAACATCTGGGATAAATGGATTGCCAACCCTTATCCCTTTTTCATCATGGACTAATAATACCTCTTCAAAGTTTACTGACTCTCCAATATCCCCTTTAATTTTTTCAATTTTGATAAAATCCCCCTTTGAAACCTTTAGCTGTTTTCCACCTGTTTTTATAACTGCGTACATCTCTATCTCCTTAAATAATTAATTAGCACTGAATAATGAAGTGCGAAGAACAAATCAAAACCAAAAATATTTCTTATTACGCCGTAGGCCCTATAGTTTTATACCCGACCATTTAGCTTTTGTTTTAGGCTGATAGAGTCAGCCTAAACGTAATTAGTTAGTCCATTTTTTGATTGGTAACTAATTACATAATATTATAATTTAAAATTATTTCAAAAAAAAGTCAAGAATTCTTCTTAAGAAAAGTAGGGAATGTTTAGTTAGAAGGAGCTTACATTGGGTGCAGTTATATTTTTTAGCTCCAAAATCATTTATCATATTGTTGGTAAAAATTTTTTTATATTTAAAAGATTTTTTAAGGCAAATTCATGATAAATAAAGCTTGCCTACTTTTATCTTATCATTTAATATTAATTTTCATGAGCGAGAAGAAGATAAAAATCATAATAGTAGGTTTAGGCAAAACTGCCATTTATCTTATAAAAAGACTTCTTCCTAATTGGGAGATAACAGCTATAGATAAAAATAGAGAAAGATTAAATGAAGCTCGTAAACTTGGTGTAAAGGTTATAGAAGGTGATGCGACAAGTGATCTTATTTTAAGGGAAGCTGGTGTAGAGCATGTTAGTTTTCTATTAGCTTTGACAAATGATGATGAGATTAACCTTGAAATATCACGATTAGCTAAAAAGAATCATAAAGTCCGAGAAGTTATTGCCTTGGCAAGTGCTGAAGAAAGTTTAGATAGGTTTGATAATATAGGTGTAAAAGTATTGCTTAAAACAGCACTTTTAGCTTCGCATATTGGGAATTTGATCGAAAAACATAAGATTTCTGCAACTTGTATTGGTTGGGGAATGGGAGAGATCCAGGAGTTAACAATACTCCCAGGTTCAAAGGTAAAAGGAAAAAGGTTAAGAGAAATAAAACCAACAGATTGGCTTATTGGTGCAATTTATAGAGGAACACAGTTTATTATTCCTCATGGGAATACCATCCTTAAAGAAAACGACAAGGTGCTCCTTATAGGTGATCCAAAGGTGCTTTCTGATGTTGCAGTTATGTTGAGCATAGGTGAGTCTAATTTCCCCTTACAGTTTGGCTCAAGGATTTTGATACCCTTATTTAACTCTTATGAAATGAAAAGTATAATTGAAGAAGGTATTTATATCTCTCTTAACTCCTCATCTCAAGGGATTGATTTTTTACCAGTAGTATATAAGGAAAGATATTCAAAAGATATTATATTGTGGGCAAAGGAGAGATGTGAGAAGGATAATATATCCTGCCACTTTTTTGACAAAGTTGATAATATATTAAAAGGTCTTGCTAATATATTTAATCAACAAGGCTATGGCCTTTTATTGCTTCCTCAAGAACCATTCAGATTGAGAAATGTTATAGGAGTGCATACTTTAAGTTTTAATATAATGAAGATTGCCTCATGTCCTGTTTTGATGTCAAGATCAACTTACCCTTATAAAAGGATACTTGTTCCGTTTAACGACTCTTTTGCATCAGAAAAGGCATTGGAACTTGCTATTGATATATCAACTAAAACTAATGGAACGATTTCAGTAGCAGTTGTAAAATCTCCTGAATATATAAGTGGTAAAGATACCACTCAAGAGTTAAGAAATTCCATAGAAAGATTAAAAGGAATAGGGGATATCTATAGAAAAGAAATAAAAGAAATCCCCCTTGTTGGTAATCCTGTAAAAGAGATATTAAAGATAAATTCTTCTTTTGATCTTATGATTGTTGGACAAACAAGAGTGAGGCAGTCTTCCATTTTTAAACCTGATATTGGACAGTATCTTTTACATAAAAGTTCTTGTTCTGTCATGATTCTAACAAGAGAAGGATGAGATGGAATTACACCAATCCTTATCCTTGTTGATTATTGCCCTCGGTGCTTTTTTTATTCCTTTGATATCTAATCAACTCCATATTCCTCCAGTTGTAGGAGAAATCCTTTTTGGATTTATAATTGGAAATAGCGGGTTTAAGATTATTGCCTGTAGCAGCTGGTTCTGTTTTTTATCAAATTTTGGTTTTTTAATCTTGATGTTTATCTCTGGAATGGAATTAGATTTTAATGAAATTGAAAAAAGAGGCAGTTTTAAAGGTATACTCTTTGGATTATTATTTTTTATGTTAACATTTTGTTTTGCATACCTTTTTTCTTTTAAGTTGGGCTTTGGAATATATTTAGCATTAGTTTTATCAACAACCTCTGTTGGACTTGTGATACCAACACTTAAGGATAGCGGATTATCAAAAACATCATTTGGCCAAGATATTATTATTGTGGCTTTAATAGCAGATTTTCTTACCCTTTTAGGTATTACTGTTTTTGATATGTATACAAAATTTGGCTTTAATTTTAAGATCCTTGCTTTAGGTTTAGCCTTTTTATTATCGATTTTATTTCTTTTAGGATTAAAGCTTTTTGTTTGGTGGAATCCAAAGATCTTCGCAAGGATCTTTTCTTCAAAGGAATATTCAGAAATAGGTGTTAGAGCATGTTTTGCTTTGATGTTTTCATTTGTATCTATATCAGCAATGTTTGGTTTAGAGCCTATATTAGGATCATTTATGGCTGGAGCAGTTTTTTCGATGATCTTTAGAGGAAAAACAGGCATAGAAGAAAAGATATCTGGTATTGGTTTTGGTTTCTTAATACCTATTTTTTTTATTGGTGTTGGGATTAGTTTTGATATTTCAGATCTACTAAATTTTAACATGATTGTTCTTCTTTTAGAGCTTATTTTTGCCTCGTTTTTGGTAAAAATTCTTCCATCATTCTTATTCTTTTTTAGAAAATTTAGTTTCAAACAATCAATTTCTGGTGGAATTTTGATATCAGCAAGATTAAGTCTTATATTAGCAGCTGCTTCAATTGGGTTAGAACTTGGTATTCTTTCTCCTCAAATGAATTCATCAATAATTCTACTTGCGGTTGTTACATCATCTTTAGCACCAGTGTTATTTAAATTTCTATCAAAAAGATAGCTTTTTATTAAGTAACTTTGTAATAGCTATTCATAGTGGTTTAAAATTATTATACTTAAGTCAAGAAAAGGAGGTTAGAATGAATAAAGAGCGTTATCAAAGAGGCTTAGAAAAGCTTAAAGAAATTGACCCTGAGGCTATCAAGCGATTACATGAGGATTTTAAAGATATTGCCCCTGATTTAGCACGTTACACCATTGAATTCCCTTTTGGTGATATATACTCACGTCCTGGGCTTGATTTAAAGACAAGGGAGTTAATAAATATTGCAGCTTTAACAGCGTTAGGTTATGCCTTGCCTCAACTTAAGGTTCATATTCATGGAGCATTGAATGTTGGATGTAACCGTGAAGAAATTGTAGAAGTGATCTTACAGATGGCAGTTTATGCTGGTTTCCCTGCAGCGCATAATGCCATGTATATAGCGAAAGAGGTGTTTATGGAACGAGATAGAGTAAGTAAAGAACCTTTTTAAAAAAATTAGGTCGCCTAATAAGAAAAAATCAAACCTAAAAGGCGACCTTATAAAAGTAATGGATTGAGAGAGGGGGCAGTTAAAGATAATATTTTAAGAAATTATTCTTCAAATTTATGATACCCTTTGTCATCAACCCTTGGTACACAACGTCTTCTAACGATGTTTTGTGCATATTGCCTGAATAGTTCCACTACCTCTTTTGCCTTTGGATCTGTTCTCGCGATATTGAGGGACCTTTCCATGGTTTCCTTATCAGGATAAAGTTGCTCTTTTACAAAGCGGGTTGGATTGGTATAATCCTGATATACTTGATATGATAAGCATTCATGAGCTTCCCAGAAAGGTTTTATAACTTCTAATGTTTTTTTAAGATACTCTTCTTGCTTTTCTAAAGGCACTTCATAAGTCCAAACACCTTTAACCATAATTTTTAACCTCCTAATTGAATTTTTTGCTTGACATTTGTTATGCTTTATTATATATGAAATTGTATACAAGTCAAGGGTTTTTATT
>JAFDIG010000426.1 GCA_019308145.1 Deltaproteobacteria bacterium
AGTAATAGCTCTTTGTCAAACAGAAGGTGCTGCAGCAGATACAGTTGACTCCAAGGTAGATTTAGCAGGCAAATTGGTTGAAAAAGTTAAAAGTGCTAATATTCCAATTGATGATCTTTATATTGATCCACTTGTATATCCTTTAGCTACCAGTCCTGATTCAGCAATGATAACTTTAGAAGCTATTGAAAAGATAATGAAAGAGTTTGTTGGTGTTCACACTACTTGTGGTTTAACAAATGTTTCCCATGGGCTTCCTGCAAGAAAGTTAGTAAATAGAACATTTCTTGTTGCAGCTATTATTCATGGTTTGGACTCCGCAATTCTTGATCCAACTGATAAACTTCTTTATGGTTCTTATAAAGCAGCCTGGATGATAGTTGGGAAAGATCAGTACTGTATGGAGTATATAAAAGCTTTTAGGGAAGGACGTTTTGAATAATATAATTTAAAATTTGGGTTACCATTATATTTGTTGATGTCTAAGGTATAGTAAAGCATGGAGATAAAGTTTAAAAATAATGTGAAAAAAGGACGTGTTATAATAGCATGTAGTATTATGGAAGCAGAACTTGAAGCAATTCGTAAGGACGCAAAGAATGTTGAGATACGATATCTTGAACAGGGCTTACATCGAACTCCAACAAAAATGGCTTCAGTAATACAAGCAGAGATTGACAAGGTGGCAGATTATGCAAAAATTATTGTGTTAGGTTATGGACTTTGTTCTAATGGTGTTGTTGGTGTAAAAGCGAGAAATCAACCACTTATTATTCCACGCTGTCACGACTGTATAACACTATTTCTTGGTTCTCGTTTGCTATATCAAAAGATGTTTCAGAAAAATCCTGGTACATATTATCTAACAGAAGGATGGATTAGATGGAAGAAAGATCCTTTAAGTATTTTAAAAGATGAATATATTCCACGGGTTGGAGATAAAAAAGCTTTATGGGCAATGAAGATGGAATTACAACATTATACAGATTTTGTTTTAATTGATTCTGGAGTAGGGGATATAAAGTATATGAGGGAAGTAGCAAAAAGAAATGCTGAATTTTTTGAAAAGAGATATAAAGAGGTAAAAGGTTCTTTGCAATATTTTAAAAAGTTGCTCACATGCAATAAAGAAGATGACGAGTTTATATTTATAAAACCAGGCGAGCATATCACTCAAGAGATGTTTTTTCTCTAAAATAAAAAAATAAATAATCAAAAATCTCTAAACAATTTTTTGAAAGGTTATTTTAAAGATGAGCGAAAAAAATAAAAAGCAAAAAATTACCTTTAAACCGAGTGGTCTTTCTTATATGGCTGATACAGGTATGACTATATTTGAGATAGCTAATAAGCTTGATATAGCTATACGATCTGAATGTGGAGGAAAAGGTTTTTGTGGAAAATGTAAGGTTTTGGCCGAACCTGATAGTAATCTATCTCCTGTTTCAGAAGCAGAGTTGAATTTAATTGGATCAGAAGAAATAGCTAAAGGTTTTCGATTAGCATGTCAAAAACAGATATAAAAGGAAGCTTTAGTGTAGATCCTATGGTTGAGCGTTTAATTTTAGATAAATCCATTTTTGCTGATCATCAAGATAAGGATGATTATCATGATGTAGTTGAAAAGATAAGTGACAAAATATTTAATTCTACAGGCAAAAAGGTCTTCTTTAAAGAGATATACGCTATTCGTGATCTTGCCCAACCTTCTATTTATAATAGTACAATCTCAGCAGTTTATCATAAAAAAAGAGGTATAACTGCTATTGTGAAAGGCGAAAACGAGAGCTCTTTAGGGATAGCTATAGATATAGGAACAACAACTGTTGCAGTGTACTTATGTGATATTAAAAAAGGGATTATTTTAACATCATTTGGCTCCACTAATCCTCAACGACGTTATGGTGAGGATGTAATTAGCCGAATTGCTTTTGCAAACGAGCAAAGTGATGGTATTGAAATACTTCATAAATTGATAATTCAAGAAATTAATGCTCTCATAGGCCATTGTTTAAAAGCTGTTAAAGGAAGAAAAGAAGATATTGATGAGGTAGTTGTGGTAGGAAACCCTACTATGGAACAGATATTTACAGGGATTCATCCACACAATTTAGGCATAGCACCTTATTTACCTATTAGCCGTTCAATTACTGATTTTCGAGCCATTGATATAGGAATTGATATCAAGCCTGGAACAAACGTTCATGTTTTCCCTGTGATATCTGGGTTTGTAGGAGGGGATACCTTAGGGGCAATAATATCTCAAATGCCTCATAAAAAAGATGAGATAACTCTAATTATAGATATTGGCACTAATGGTGAGCTGGTTTTAGGAAATCGTAATGGATTATGGGCAACCAGTTGTGCTACAGGCCCAGCATTAGAAGGATCACATATCTCTTGTGGGATGCGAGCTGCTTATGGCGCCATTTATAAGGTGAGTATTGATCCTTCTACATATAAGGTTTACTACGAGCTTTTGGGGGACTCAGAAAAGATTCTCCCAAAAGGAATCTGTGGTTCTGGGATTATTGACGCAATCGCTTCAATGCGACGGGCAGGATTAATTTTAGAAAATGGCAGATTGAATGAGGATAAACCAGGCATTATCTCAGATGCTGATGGAATTGGGCGAAAATTTGTTTTAGTGCCTAAAGGCAATAAAAGTTCAGAAAAGGAAATATACATCTCTTTAATGGATATAAGGCAAATAC
>JAFDIG010000085.1 GCA_019308145.1 Deltaproteobacteria bacterium
TCCGTTCCTCCTGTCCCCTCTCTCCTTCCTGCCAAGCTCATCAAGATATTTATCAATGTAGTTGTTCATCTCTCTTTCTATAACTTCCTTGACCGCTTTATTCGCATAAAACCTAATCTCCTTCCCATTTATTTTCTTTCACTTCTTTCATCGCTTGGTCTATACTGATATTATAAAAACTCTGGCGCATAGGGTGTACCTCCTTACCTTTTTTCTTTAGGTGTACACCCCTTTCTTTTTTTATTAAAGCTTTTTTTGACACAAAATATTTTACATTACCGTTTTGGGGGAAGTTTTCTATCCTTTTTAAATTTGACTTTTTTCTGGTTTTATAATATCTAAAACACCAAAGAGCTTTAATAAAAATTGGTTCTCTTTAAATAAAAATATGTAAAAACTATCAAGTTATAATAGATTGGAGGTAAGATGAAGATTCATGAGTATCAAGCAAAATCTTTGCTAAAAGAGTTTAATATCCCTTTACCAAAAGGTGAGTTAGCTGAAAGCCCTGAAGATGCAAAAACTATTGCTAAAAAATTAGCAAAGCCAGTTGTTCTTAAAGCTCAGATTCATGCAGGTGGAAGAGGTAAAGCAGGGGGAATACTTATGGCAGAAAACCCTGATGATGCTTATCAAAAAGCATCCTCTCTTATTGGTAAAAGATTGATAACCCCTCAAAGCTCTCCAGAAGGAAAATTAGTAAGAAAATTGCTTGTAGAAGAACAGCTAAAAATAAAAAAAGAGTTTTATCTTTCCTTTGTTATTGATAGAGCAAAAAGGCGTCTTATTGCTATGGTAAGTAAATTTGGTGGCATGGAGATTGAAGAAATAGCAAAAACAGATCCTAAAGCAATACTAAAAGAAGAGATAGATCCATTAATAGGTTTAAAAAGATTTCAAGCGATAAGGATTGCTCTTGGCCTTGGTGTTCGGTACAGCGAAGCTGCAAAACTTTCTGGGATAATCCTTGCTCTTTATAAAGCGTTTTATAAATGGGATTGCTCTTTAATCGAGATAAACCCTTTGGTTCTTACTGAAGATAAAGGATGGGTTGCCCTTGATCTAAAGATAAATTTTGATGATAATGGTTTATTTCGCCATCCAGAGATCAAGGAACTAAGGGATATATATGAAGAAAATCCTTTGGAGGTTGAAGCAACAAAGTATAATCTTAACTATATTAAACTTGATGGGGATGTTGGGTGCATGGTAAATGGTGCAGGATTAGCAATGGCAACTATGGATCTTATCTTACATTCAGGGGGAAAGCCTGCAAACTTTTTAGACGTTGGGGGTGGTGCAACTGCTGAAATGGTCGAAAAAGGTTTTGAAGTGCTTTTATCTGATAAGGATGTAAAGGTAATTTTTATCAATATATTTGGAGGGATTTTAAGATGCGATACCCTTGCAAAAGGGGTGGTAGAAGCAACAAAAAAACATACTGTACCTTATCCAGTAGTAATCCGAATGGAAGGTACAAATGTCGAAGAAGGAAGAAAAATCCTTAAAGATTCGGGACTAAACTTTATAGTGGCAAAAAGCATGGCAGAAGGTGCAAAAAAAGCGGTGGAGGCAATCTCATGAGTATTTTAATAGATAAAAAAACAAAGGTTATTGTACAGGGCATAACAGGCAGTGAAGGAAGATTTCATACAAGTAAAATGCTTGAATATGGTACAAATATAGTAGCAGGGGTAACCCCAGGCAAGGGTGGACAAAATGTAGAAGGAATCCCTGTATTCAACACTGTTATGGAAGCAGTAAAAGAAAAAGGGGCGGATGCATCTGCTATATTTGTCCCACCAGCATTTGCAGCAGATGCTATCATTGAAGCAGCAGAAGCAAGTATCCCCTTAATTGTTTGTTTTACAGAAGGGATTCCAACCCTCGATATGGTTCAAGTAAGGTATTATCTTGATCAAAAAGGAACAAAACTAATCGGTCCTAATACACCTGGGATTATCTCACCAGGAAAATCAAAAATAGGGTTAATGGCGGGGTATATCCATAAAGAAGGGGAGATAGGTGTTATTTCACGAAGCGGTACCCTTACATACGAAGTAGTAGATCAGCTCACTCATCTTGGACTTGGTCAGTCAACATGTATTGGCATAGGGGGTGATCCTATAATTGGTTTGAATTTTGTCGACATATTAGATCTATTCAACAAAGACCCTGATACAAAGGGGGTAATCCTTATTGGTGAGATTGGTGGACAAGCAGAGGAGGAAGCAGCTAAATTTATTAAAGATTCATTTAACAAGCCTGTAGTGGCATTTATAGCAGGACAAACAGCTCCTCCCGGAAGAAGAATGGGACATGCTGGTGCTATTATAGCAGGAGGAAGCGGAACAGCGACACACAAGATGGAGGCACTTTCAAACGCAGGAGCAAAGGTGGTAAAAAGCCCTGCTAACATAGGTATGGCTATGTTTGAACTCATGAAAAACAAGGGATAATCATAAATTTAATAAATAGAGGAATGGGATGAGATTTTTATCTCATCCCATTTACCTCTATCAAGGAAAGGAGAAAGAATATAGGGGTGTGGAGGATAAAAAAGCATTGTTAAAAACAACTCTAATAAAATCTTTCATTAATAAATAACAAATGTTATAGGAGGAAGTCCTGTATTTATTGGATTAGGAGTTATCTCCGTTGCTGTATTTATGTTAAATATTCTAACCCCAGGATTAGTCTCTTCCCTATAAGCAAGAAGTAACTTATCTCCTACTCTTATTATATCATTATGGATAAATCCATTTGATGGGGCATCAATATCTGCTAATTTATTTCCAGTTGATAGATCAAAGCTAACAAGAGCAGTATTCCAACTTTCATCCATAATGATTATATAACCCATATTAGCATCTGCCATTGCAATCCCATAAAAGGCTCCGCTAATCTGTCCTCCTAAGGTACTCTCTGTTATCACAAATCCTTCGGCACTAAATGTTCTTGGATCAA
This sequence comes from Deltaproteobacteria bacterium, assembly GCA_019308145.1. Lineage (GTDB taxonomy): Bacteria > Desulfobacterota > JAFDIG01 > JAFDIG01 > JAFDIG01 > JAFDIG01. The sequence continues at coordinate 2,968 of JAFDIG010000085.1, forward strand.
TGGTTTCAATACCACCATCAGTAAGGTCAAAGAAAGAGCCTGCTTCTCCAACAAGTATCTTTTGTGTAAATTCATTATATTGCATAAATATTGGGTTTAAACCTGTAAGTTCAATAACATTAACAATTGAATCACTCTTTGTATCAATAACAGCTACATAGCTTTTATCTGTTGGTGCAAACCAATTGTTTCTATCAAGCCTTTGTACAGCAACAAAGATATAATCTCCATATCTTACCATCTCACACATCTCAGGTATTCCATCGGCATCTGCTAATGGGGAAAAATCAATCCTGCCAAGCTCTGCACCTGTTGATGGATTAACAATCAGAAGATAGTTTGTACCATAAAGGGTTATGTATGCCTTATTTTGGTCTATCACATTTATATCCTGTGGATTTGTGCCATTACCTACTGAATATTGGGTAACAATGGTTGTAGGATCATTTTGATCCAATACAATAATAGCATCTCCTTCTAATCTTTCAATTATGTAAATCTTCCCATTAAAATATCTTCCCATAGAGTCGCTATGAATGATATTGATATTATTTGTTGAACTCATATTCTCTGTATCTAAAATTGAATACGAGCCTGTTGAATAATCAGATGTAATAACAAGGACATTTCCTTGAGGAGGTTGTGGCTGGCTTCCACCACCTCCGCCTCCACCACCGCAACTGGCAATAATAAAAAGTAAACCTAAAAGAAAAACAAAAAATCCTTTTCTCATCACTACTCCTCCTTTTTAAAAAGTATAATTAAATGTTAAATAATATGCCCTTCCTGGTAATGGATAACCTAAAAAATCATAAGATCTTTCATCTGTTAGATTTTTTATCTCAAATGTTAAGGTAGGATTTCTTTCCTTTTTATACCAGGCAGTAATTCCTATGTTATGTATTGTTCTTTCTTTAACCTTATAAAAATTTGCTCTATCAAGATAATAATCTCCTATAAAATTTAATTCATAGAATAATTTCCCATAATCAGGCCAAACAAATTCTACTTTATTAAAAATCTCATGCACAGGTCTTCCTGCAAGCCTATTTCCTTTCCAGTATGAAATAGAGCTTTTATCTTCTGAATCCTGGTATGTATAATTCCCTCGTATCTTGATAAAATTAAGGATATCAGCACCCCAAGATATCTCATATCCCCAAACAGAGGCTTCAGAAATATTTCTTGCCTGTACTGTGGTCTGGGAGTTTTGGATAAAAAGGATAAGATCTTTATACCTATGATAAAAGAGTGCATATTCAAGAAAAATTCGTTTAAAAAACCTAAAACTACCTTCCCACACGAATCCTATATCAGAATTTATTGAATTTTCTGGCTTAAGTTCTGGATTCCCAACAACAGTGCCCCTATCGCCAAAAAGTTCATAAAAAGAAGGCATTCTATAATATCTTCCTATATTACTTTTTAGGAAAAAGCTATTAAAAAGTTTATATCTTGCTCCAAATTTTGCTGCCCAGGTATGCTTGTTTCTTGATATACTTTCAGTATTAAAGGAATGAAAGGAAGTGATCCCACCAAATTCAGAATGATAAAAATCATAGCGTATAGTAGGAGATAAGATAAGCCTATTATTCATTAGATAAATCTCATCATCAAAGGATAATGTTGTTGATACCCTCTTCTGGGGATCAAGCTCTTTTTCATCTGCTAAAAGATCCCATGCTTTAAATCTCTCCCATTTAACACCCATAAGAAAGGTTATAAGTTGATAATTTTTCCATGGATAAGTAAAAATAATATTTCCGCCAATAGTATCTGTTTGATTTCTATTGAGCTGGTTACCAATTCCAATCTCACCATATCTATCATTAAATTTTTCTGTAAGATAAAGATAGTAAAACTCTGTATCCATCCCTAAACGAGGGATAGGAAGTTTATCATTAGATAACTTTATATTAAAAAGATTCCTAAAAGAGGTAAGATAAGCATGTTTTGACTGATTGCTCCCTATTCCTGGGACACCTTCTTTTTTCATGAAAAGATGCTCAATTATGGTTAGCCTCTTCCCTCCTTTTTGAGGGGTAGAAAGTTTCAAAAGTAAAGAACCAGAGGTCAATTTATTGTTTTTTCTGTGGGTAATACGGTCATCATCTGGATTAAAAGGAGTTGCATTATTATCTTTAAAAGGGAAATCCCCATCAGTATGATCAGATGAAAGGCTTATAAGCTGATCAAGCTTGCCTATTCTGCCTGATTCAAAAATGCCAAGATGAAAGGTATTAAACGATCCATAACTTAATCTAACTCCGCCTCTGCTTTTACTTTTTGCCTTTTTTGTGATGATATTTATTACTCCTCCCATGCCAATTGCTGAGAATTTTCCAGGGGATGTGCCTCTGTATATCTCTATTCTTTCTATCTGATCTAAAGGGATATCAGCCAAATTTACAGATGAATATCTTGCACTGTTTAAAACCACACCATCAAGCATTACAGTAACTTGTTCAGTAGAAGAGCCTCTTATAGAGATATATCCCCCTTTATTTGCGATACCAAATCTTCTTAAATGAATACCAACCGATTCGGAGAGAAGCTCAGCAACATTCCTTGCTTTTTCTTTATACTTATCTGGATAGATAATAGTAGTATAGGAGGATAAATCAGCTGTTGTTTCTTCTTTTTGCTGAATAGATTCTGCTTCTACCTGGATCTGTTTTAATGGTATAACCTCTTCAGCACCTAATATAGAGGGTATAAAAAGGAACGCAAGGATAAAAAAGATTAGGAATTTTTTCATCAAAAAACCCGGCTCCTTCAAGGAAAGGCCGGGTAAAAGATGTTTTTTCTTCACAGTCTTTCCTCGAAGACTTTTTGTGAAGCGTCATCCGTCCAGGTTTTCTGGCTTACCCATCTTTCTAACTCGCCTTCCCATCCTTGTTTAGGACAGTGACTTTAGCCTCATAAATGAGGTATGTTAGAAAGTTTTCCCAAACAAAATATTTGGGACAGGTTCACAGCGGCGGGACCGCAACGGATTCTAACCGTTTTCCCTGTATACGGATGAAATCTTCATTTTTTGTCTTTTTAACATATATATTTGATGAATGTCAATATTTTTTATTTAAAAAATTCCCTCTTTTTTAAAAATTTTTTCTTTTACCTTTATTATGATATAATTTATTTTATGAAACGAATAATTGCACATATAGATATGGATGCATTTTATAGCTCAATAGAACAAAGGGATAACCCATCTTTAAAGGGAAAACCTGTTATTGTTGGCAAAGGTAAACGCGGCGTTGTCTCTGCTGCTTCTTATGAGGCAAGAGCTTTTGGCGTAAGATCTGCGATGCCAATATTTCAGGCAAAAAAACTATGCCCGAATGGTATATTTTTGCCTGTTAGGATAAAAAGATACCAAAAGGTTTCGAAACAGGTTATGGAGATTTTAAAAGGTTTTACCCCTCTTTTAGAACAGATCTCCATTGATGAAGCCTTTTTAGATATCACAGGAATGGAAAGGCTTTTTGGTCCTCCTAAAGAGTTAGGCGTAAAGATCAAAAAAGAGATATTTGAAAAACTTTCTCTCACTGCCAGTGTTGGTATTGCTCCAAATAAATTTTTGTCTAAAATCGCATCTGACATTAATAAGCCAGATGCCCTTACCATTATAGAGGAAAAAGATATAAAAGAATTCCTTGAACATCTTCCTGTATCAAAACTCCCTGGTGTTGGGGAAAAAACTCTCTTATATCTTGAAAAATTAGGGACTCTATTTGTAAGTGATATTGCAAAGGTACCAGAGAGAGTTCTTACAAAGGGATTAGGCAAGTGGGGGAAAAGGCTTATTCAGCTATCTTTAGGGATAGATGATTCTCCTGTAGTACCAAACAGTCTGCCTAAATCTGTTAGTGCTGAAGATACATTTAAAGAAGATACAAAAGATAAAAAACTTATAAATAAAATGCTTTTGCTCCAATCAGAAAAGATTGGAGAAAGATTGAGAAAACAAAAAATCAAAGGGAAAACTATCACTTTAAAGATAAAATTTGGTGATTTTTCTCAAATCAGTAGGAATATAACCTTATCGTATTATACTAATGCTACCAAGGTTATATATGATAATGCTTTAAACCTATTTGAAAATGTTAAAATCGATATACCTGTAAGATTGGTAGGGGTTGGAGTATCAAAATTCGATATCCATGAACATAAACAATATACCCTCTTTGAAGATGACAAATTTGAGTTAGCAGATATTGCAGTAGATAAAATCAGAGAAAGATTTGGAGAAAAGTATCTTAAAAGAGGAACAATCCTTTTAGATGAGTAAAATCTTTTCTCTTTTATAAAGATAGATAAGCGAGGCATATTGCCTCGCTTATTGATTAATGAATTGCTCTTTCAAATAAATAGGTTGGATAGGCTTCAACATTACCAGTATCAGTATGAATAACTAATAGAAGATTTCCTGCGAAAACAAATATAGCTCTTTGAGCTATATCAGGGTTAACAAACATACCATCAAAAATATCATCTTCTATTTCTGCATCCCATGAAGCAACCATATTTGTAGTATCAAATGTATAGATAAGCAAGGTTCCTCCATTATCATAAGTCTGCATATAAATATTCAGATCTAACGTAGCGTCTGTACTTTTATAAATCCCATCTGTACTTCTTGCTGCATCAACGGATGCCCACTTAGTAAGTTCATAGTCTGTAGAAACTTGAGTTGAAGTATTTGTAATCGTTAAGGTATTTGTATTGAAATCCAATTTAGCTGTTTCAGTTAAAGATGGATTAACAGGGTCTCCTTCAAATATCTTACCTGTTATTTCATCATCCCAGAAAACCCCCATTGTTGCTGTATCAAAGGTATAGATAAGAAGTGTACCAGTAGCATAATGTTGAACATATACATTTAAATTTAAGGTTCCATCTTTATCCTTGTAAACCCCGTCTAAATTTCCTGATGGTGGTGGGGTTACAGAACCAACAGCAAGTCCACCTGGTTCAATAATCTCTCCATTTTCAGTTAAATCATCATCTCCCCGGGCTCCATCAGTAATTGGTATCCGAATAGTCCTTTCGCCTGAAAGAATAAGAGTATGTTGATACCATTCAGGGCCCGTGCTGTCCGGATTTTCGCCACATTTCCAATAAGTATAAGTAGCTGGTGACGGGAAATCTTCAGGATAGGTTATATAAACAGTAATAGTATCCCCAGGTGTAATATCTGTTATCTTAAAAGAGACAAGACCAAATGGAAAGGAAAGCCCAGCAGGAGGTAATCCACAGTCGCCAGATATCGTGCTTGATGTTTCACTTATACATTCAGCATTTGCAAAT
>JAFDIG010000086.1 GCA_019308145.1 Deltaproteobacteria bacterium
TAGTGGCCAAGATATGATGCTTAAGGATCTATTAAAAGAAATTGCAGAAAAAAAGATCTACGGAAATAGCAATATTGAGATCACTGATATAACATCCGATTCTCGTAAAGTTAAGGATGGTTCTTTGTTTGTGGCTATAAAAGGCACTAATGAAAATGGTCATAATTATATCCATGATGCCATAAAAAAAGGGGCAAGAGCTTTAGTTGTGGAAAATTTTGAAACCATATCAGCTGATTATAGTCTGCCTATAGTTATAGTACCAAATAGCCGCCACGCACTCGGAAAACTCGCCTCCGCACTAAATGGTTTTCCTTCTGAATTTATGCGGCTTGCTGCTGTAACAGGTACAAATGGTAAGACAACCATAACCTATTTAATGGAATCAATGATTAAATCTGCTAATTATCAATCTGGAGTAATTGGAACTATATCTTATAGATATAAGGATAAAGATATCCCTGCTACCACTACTACACCAGGAGCAGATGAAATACAGAAATTGCTTAAAAAGATGTTAAATGAAGGTATAACTCATGTTGTTATGGAGGTATCTTCTCATGCACTCCACCAAGATAGAGTCCTTGGATGTCATTTTGATGTAGCAATATTTACTAATTTAACCGCTGAACACCTTGATTATCATAAAGATGAAGAGGAATATTTTAAAAGTAAAGCAAAGCTTTTTCTTAACTATATGAATGGAAATAAAAAGAAAAAAAAGCTTGCCATAATTAATTGTGATGATCCTAAAGGAAGAGAAATCCTTGAGATGATAAAGGTAGATGCATTGAAATATGGTTTGAATTTTAAAGAAGATATATTTTTTAGCGATATAAAACTCTCTATTGATGGGATAAAAGGGACTCTTAATTTACCAAAAGAAAAAATAATAGTTGATTCATCCCTTATAGGAGAGTTTAATGCATTAAACATCATGGCTGCTGTTGGTGGTGCAATAGGAATGGGATTATCAAAGGATGCTATGGAAAAAGGGATAAAACGACTTAAAGGGGTACCTGGTAGATTGGAGAGAATAGATAATCATTTAGGTGCTTATATTTTTGTTGATTATGCTCATACAAGCGATTCTCTTTTAAAGGTTACAACTACTTTAAAAAGATTGATAAATGGCAGATTGATTACCCTTTTTGGCTGTGGAGGTGATAGGGATAGAAAAAAGCGACCAATAATGGGTAAGGTTGCTGTTAAAAATAGTAATCTTACCATTATTACATCAGATAATCCAAGGAATGAGGATCCAAAAAAGATTATCTCAGAGATAGAAGAGGGGATAAAAGAAGAAGATGTAGAAAAAGTTGATGCTAAAGAGTTTATATCCACTACGAATAATGGATATTTAACAGAGGTTGATAGAAGAAAAGCCATTGAGATAGCACTAAAGAGTGTTAGACCTTCTGATTGCTTGCTAATAGCAGGGAAGGGGCATGAGAATTATCAGATTATAGGAAATAAGAGGATCCCGTTTGATGATCGAAAGGTTGTTAAAGAGATATTGGAGGAGATGAGGTGAGTAATAACACCTTTAGCCTTGAGGAGGTAATAAAAGGGGCAAAAGGAAAATTGATTGCAGGAAATGCTCAGGGATTTGCTGGTATTTCTATTGATTCTCGCACCATAAAAAAAGGAGAACTTTTTATTCCTCTTATTGGTGAACGTTTTGATGGGCATAATTTTATAAAGGATGCCTTAAAAAAGGGAGCTAAAGGCTCTTTTGTTCAACAATATTATTTTAATTATAAGGATATTATAAACCAATTCCCTTATGCTGTTATTATAGAAGTAGAAGATACTCTCAAGGCTATGGGTGATTTAGCAAGCTTTATTCGTCATAAATATAAAATCATGCTTCTTGCTGTAGCTGGAAGTAATGGAAAAACAACAACAAAAGAGATGATAGCGAATATTTTATCTCTAAAAGTAAATATTTTAAAATCAGAGGGGAATTTCAATAATCTTATTGGCTTGCCTTTAACACTTTTTAAGCTTAATCCAAGCCATGAAATAGCAGTTGTTGAACTGGGTATGAACCTTCCAGGAGAATTGTATCGCTTAACAGAGATCGCTGATCCTGATATTGGACTAATGCTTAATATCAGACCAGCTCATTTAGAAATGCTTGGATCGTTTGAAGATGTTGTTGAGGCAAAAGCTGATTTTTTTCGGGCTATGAGAGAAGATGCAAAAATAATAATCAACAATGATGATGAAAATATAGTTAAAGTAACGAAGGATTTTAAAGGCGATAAGATTACTTTTGGAATAGATAATTCCTCAGATTTTATGGCAAAAGATATTGAATATTTAGGCTTATCTGGAGTCTCCTTTGTTTTGGTTACTCCAATAGAGGAAAGAAAGGTAAAAGTATCATCTTTTGGTCTTGGAACAGTTTATAACTCAATCGCAGCTGCCAGTGCTTCTTATCTTTTAGGTATAGATATTGATACTATTGTAAAAGGAATTGAAAATTTTTCTCCTTATAAGATGAGAATGAACCTTTTAAGGTTACAAAAAGGGATCTTTGTACTTGATGATACTTATAATGCCAATCCCAGCTCAATGGAAATGTCTCTTATGACCTTTTCTCAATTAAAAGGTAAAAATAGAGGCATAGCTATTCTTGGAGATATGTTGGAGCTCGGGGAAATTGCACACATATCTCATGAAGAGCTGGGGAGCAAGATAAAAAGATATGGGATAGAGTACCTCTTTTATATAGGAGAATTTGGTGAAGATGTAAAAAGAGGGGCAATCCAGTTTGGTATGGATCCATCTCATATCTTTTTGTTTGATTTAAATACAGATATCTCATGGGATCTTTTATCAATTCTTCGTGAGGGCGACTGGGTTTTGCTTAAAGCCTCGAGAAGGATGAATCTAAACCGATGGGTTGATTGGCTTTTGCTTAAATTTGGTCCTCAAATAGAAATTCAGAAGGAAAACAATGGATCTTAAAGGGAAAAAGGTTTTGGTCGTAGGTCTTGCAAAAACAGGGGTGGTTACCGCAAAATTTTTAGCAGATCAGCGAGCAATTGTAACTGTTACAGATATTAAAGGCTATGAAGAGCTTAAGGATAATGTAAAAGCTTTATCAGATCTTACAATAAAATTTGAACTTAATGGTCATCGTATTGAAAGTTTTGAATCAGCGGATCTTATTGTTGTAAGTCCAGGCGTCCCTTTAAATATCTTCCCTCTTTTAAGGGCTAAGGAAAAAAATGTGGAGATAATAAGTGAAATAGAGCTTGCATACAGATTTATCAGAACGCCTATCATAGCTGTTACTGGTACTAATGGGAAAACCACAACAACCGCCCTTATAGGGGAGATACTTAAAAGCTCTGGATATTCAATATTTGTAGGGGGTAACATTGGTAACCCACTTGTTGAGTATATTTTATCAGATAAAGATGCAGATTATGTTGTAGCAGAGATTAGCAGCTTTCAACTCGAGGCTATAAAAGATTTTAAAGCATTTATAGCTCTTATCCTAAATATATCAGAAGATCATATGGACAGACATACAAGCTTTGATGATTATATCTTTAGTAAGTTGAATATCTTTAATAACCAAACCGAAAAGGATTATGCGGTTTTAAACAAAGATGACCTTTTTTTACTTAAATATATCCAAGAGCTTAAGGCAAAAACGTTTTGGTTTTCAAGGAAAAAGGAGGTTATTCCTGGTTGTTATGTAGAAGAAGGAAGGATTGTTTTTGTTGATAAAGAAAAAAAGTATGGCCCAGCACTTGAGGATATTCCTTTGCCAGGCGTTCACAATATTGAAAATGTCATGGCTGCATGGATAGTTGGTGAGATTGTAGGGATTAATAGAAATAAAGCAATAAAAGCAATTAGGGGTTTTCAACCTTTTCCTCATAGGCTACAAAAGGTTGCGGAAATAAAAGGGGTTCTCTTTTATAATGATTCTAAAGGCACAAATGTAGGTGCTACCTTGAAAGCTCTTGAAAGTTTCAAAGGATCTCTGATTTTGATTATGGGTGGCAAAGATAAGGGGGGAAGCTACGCCCCTTTAGCAGAGGAGATAAAAAAGAAAGTAAAAGCTATGATTCTTATGGGCGAGGCAAAGGAGAGGATATTTTCTGCTTTGGGGGATCTTGTGCCAACTGAAATGGTAAAGAGTTTAAATGAGGCTGTTATTCGTTCGTTTGAACTTGCTCAAGAAGGGGATATAGTGCTTTTCTCACCTGCATGTTCCAGTTTTGATATGTTTGTAGATTATAAGGAAAGAGGAAGACGGTTTATTGAGGAGGTAAAAGCTCTTGAACAGAAAGTTGCCTGATATACTAAAGAAATCCCGTTTTGATTATATCCTGCTTGTTGATGTCTTGCTTTTAGTTGGGATAGGGGTTGTGATGGTTTACAGTAGTAGCGCTATTATTGCGGAAAAGAAATTTGGAGACCCCTTTTATTTTTTAAAAAGGGACACCCTTAATAGCTTAATAGGTATATTCTTAATGTTGATTTTCTCTTTTGTTCCATATTTATATTTCAAGAAAGCTGCTTTTCCGATTTTTATTATCTCACTTTTGCTATTAATTCTTGTTCTTATTCCTAATATCGGAAAAGGGCCAAAAGATATAAAAAGGTGGATTGATATAGGAATAGGAATCAGATTTCAACCTTCTGAATTCTTTAAACTTGCAATAATCATATTTCTTGCATCTTATCTTGCAAAATGTAGGGAGAAAGTTAAGGAGTTTACCTCTGGGGTTTTGATGCCTTTAATCTTTATTGCAATTCCTTGTATTTTGATTTTGTTTCAACCTGATTTTGGAACTGTTGTTTTAATATTTGCAATTGGCTTTATCCTTATCTTTATTGCAGGTGCAAGGTTAAGGGATATAATGCCAGTGTTAATATTTATCATTGTTCCTATATTTATTTTATTGATAACAAAACAAGGATATCGTTATAACCGTATATTAGCTTTTATAGATCCATGGAAGGATCCTGAAAAAACAGGATTCCAAATTATACAGAGCTTTATTGCTTTTGTTTCTGGTGGAAAATTTGGTTTAGGACTTGGAGAAAGTCAGCAAAAACTCTTTTTTCTTCCAGCTGCTCATACCGATTTCATATTTGCGATCCTTGGAGAAGAAATGGGTCTTTTAGGTGTTTTTGTGGTGGTATTCCTTTTTTCTATTATTGTTATTTTAGGATTTAGAATTGCCTGGAGGATTAAAGAGCCTTTTGGGACATATTTAGCAACAGGTATTGTAGTGATGATAGCACTTCAAACCATTATAAATATGGGTGTTGTTATGGGAATTTTTCCTACAAAAGGGCTTACTCTTCCTTTTATTAGCTATGGCGGTAGTTCTTTAGTGGTGAATCTAATTGGGATGGGTATTTTACTGAACATTTCATCTTATATTAGGGATTAGATAATGTTTAGAAAAAAAGTTAAGCATATACACTTTGTTGGAATTGGTGGTATAGGGATGAGTGGTATTGCAGAGGTGCTTATTACTTTAGGATATGATATTTCTGGTTCAGATTTGAAACCATCTCCTATAACAAAAAGGCTTCAAGATTTAGGGGCAACTATATTTTATAACCATAAAGCAAAAAATATTGGTGATTCTCAAGTTGTCGTTTTTAGTTCTGCAGTTTCTCAAGATAATCCTGAAATATTAGAGGCAAAAAGAAAAAAGATACCTGTAATCCGTAGGGCTGAGATGTTAGCAGAACTTATGAGAATGAAATATGGTATAGCAGTTGCCGGTACTCATGGTAAAACAACAACAACCTCTATGATTGCACATATTATGGCAAAAGCAGAGATGGATCCAACGATGATTATAGGGGGGAAGGTTAATGCTTTTGGCTCAAATGCCAGGTTAGGTCAAGGTGAATTCCTTGTGGCTGAAGCTGATGAAAGTGATGGCACCTTTTTAAAGCTTTCTCCAATTATTGCAGTCATTACCAACATAGATGCTGATCATCTCGATTACTATAAAGATATCAATGATATAAAAGAGAGTTTCTATAATTTTGCTGATAAAGTTCCTTTTTATGGTGCTTTAGTGCTTTGTGTAGATGATAAAAATGTATGCTCACTGATCCCAAGGTTTAAAAAAAGGGTTATTTCCTATGGGATTAATAATAATGCAGATTTTATGGCAAAGGATATCTCATCTCATCAAATGGAAACAGGTTTTAGACTTTTAGTTTATGGTAAAGATATGGGAAGAGTAGAACTTAAAATACCTGGTGAACATAACATCTATAATGCCCTTGCATCTATTGCTACTTCTTATGAGTTGGATATCCCTATTGAAAAGATAAAGGAAGCTCTTGAGGATTTTAAAGGTGTGCAAAGAAGATTTCAGATCAAAGCAACTGTTAAAGATATTATCTTTGTTGATGATTATGGTCATCATCCTGCAGAAATTATGGCAACTCTTAAAGCTGCAAAAAAAGGATGGAATCGTAGGGTAGTAGTTTTATTTCAACCTCATCGGTATACACGAACTAAAGCATTATTTAACGATTTTTTAAAAGCCTTTTTAGATGCTGATAAAACCATTATTACTGATATTTATCCAGCAAGTGAAAAACCAATTAAAGGGGTAACAGGCAAAAAACTTGCTGAAAGTATGCAAAGTAAAACAAAAAAAGATGTTATCTATCTTCCAAGAGATAAGGATATGGCAAAAAATATTTTTCCCCTTTTAAGACAAGGGGATATCTTTATTACTATTGGTGCAGGAGATATCTATAAAGTTGGGGAAGAGATAATAAAACTATTGGGTGATAAATGATCACACCTGAGTTAGTAAGAAGGATAAAAGAGAAGATAAGAGGTGAAATCTATGAATCTTATCCCATGCATAAAAGAACAACTTTTAAGGTGGGTGGGGTGGCAGATCTTCTCGTATCTCCTTTTGACATCAATGATCTACTAAATTTGGTTACTCTTATTAAGGAGTTTAATGCAACCTACATTGTAGTAGGTTCTGGCAGTAACATAATAGTAAAAGATGAAGGTTTAAGGGATGTAGTCATAGATCTGACAAAAAATTTTACTAACATCATTAAGGAGAATGAGACCTTTATCCGATTTGAAGCAGGGGTAATGCTCTCAAAGGCTATATCCTATTGTATAAAGCACGGGCTTTCTGGTTTAGAACCCTTGATAATGGTTCCAGGCACTATTGGTGGAGCAATCTTTATGAATGCAGGTGCTTATGGGATGGAGATAAAGGATTTGATAAAGGATGTAACGTTAATTATACCAGATGGTAGGTTAGTAAAGTATAAAAAAGAGGATATAGGTTATAAATATAGAGGCCAATTTTTACCAAAAGGAGCAATAATTGTCGATGCTTCCTTTTCTTTTATATCAGATAAAGCTCAAGATATTTTTGAGAGAACCGAAAAGTATAAGAAAATGAGGCTAAAAACTCAGCCAATTGGTCAACCAAGTGCTGGCTCAGTTTTTAAAAATCCACCTGGGTATAAAGCATGGCAGCTTATAGATGAGGCAGGTTTTAGGGGTTATAGAATTGGCGGAGCTGTTGTATCCCCAAAACATACAAATTTTATTATCAATGAGGGTAGTGCAAAGGCAAAGGATATCATCGACCTTATAAAAACAATCCAGTCAGTGGTAAAAAAAAAGAAGAATATAGATTTAGAGTTAGAAATAAAAATAATAGGGAATAAGAATGAGATATAAGGGAAAAAGGGTTGGTGTTTTGATGGGAGGGATTTCAAAAGAAAGAGAGATATCCCTTCTTACAGGTGAAGCAATCTATAAAGCTCTTTTAAATTTAGGATACAATGTTATTAAGCTTGATCTAAAAGAAGATATTGTTAGATCAATCCTTGAAGCTAATATAGATGTTGCCTTTATTGCACTCCATGGCAGATTTGGAGAAGACGGAACTGTTCAATCCCTTTTAGAGCTTTTAAGAATACCTTATACAGGTTCGTCCCCTTTAGCTTCTGCTATGTCAATGAATAAAATAATTACTAAAAAGATCCTTTTATATCATAAAATACCAACGCCAGAATTTGTCTCCGTTGATAACACTATCTCTATCGATCAGATCATCCCCCAGATACCATTCTCTTTCCCTTTTGTAGTAAAACCATCTTCAGAAGGCTCTACCATAGGTGTGTCAAAGGTCTATACAGAAGAGGAACTTAAAAAAGCAATTAGAGAAGCTTTTAGCTATGATGATCAGATCCTTATAGAA